>DBIH01000123.1 GCA_002296885.1 Flavobacterium sp. UBA807
GTATTTTCGTTAAAACTTTCCATGAAATAGCCTCGCTCATCCGGGAAAATTTTAGGCTCAATTATAAAACATCCATCAAGTTTAGTGGGAATAAAATTCATCTCTTAAATCAAACTAAGTAAATGTGTGCCATAACCGCTTTTTAACAAAGGCTGGGCTAATTTTTCTAACTGTTTTGCATCGATGAATCCCATTCTGTAGGCTGCTTCTTCTATTGCTCCGATTTTCAGCCCTTGTCGCTCTTCAATAACCTGAACAAATTGTCCGGCCTGCATTAGCGATTGGAAGGTTCCGGTATCCAGCCACGCTGTACCTCTGTCAAGAATGCTCACTTTAAGTTTATCTCTTCTTAAATATTCTTTATTAACATCCGTGATTTCAATTTCACCTCTATGGCTTGGTTTGATGTTGGCGGCAATTTCTACAACATCATTGTCATAAAAATAAATTCCCGGTACGGCAAAATTGGATTTTGGGTTTGTAGGCTTCTCTTCTATCGAAAGTACTTTCCCGTCTTTATCAAAATCGACTACGCCATATCTTTCGGGGTCATGAACGTGGTAAGCGTAAATAATCCCTCCATCAGGATCATTGTTAGCCAACAATAAATCGGATAAACCGGTTCCGTAAAAAATATTATCTCCAAGAACCAAAGCCACTTTGTCTTTTCCTATGAATTCCTTTCCTATGATGAATGCTTCAGCCAGACCATTTGGGTGTTCCTGAACTGCATATTCAAATCGGCAGCCCAAACTTTTTCCATCACCCAATAGTTGCCTGAATAATGGAAGATCGTGTGGGGTTGATATAATTAAAATTTCCCTGATTCCTGACCATATCAAAGTTGATAATGGATAATAAATCATCGGTTTATCATAAATTGGCATTAACTGCTTACTAACTGCTAACGTTAGTGGGTGCAGCCTTGTGCCTGATCCTCCGGCTAAAATAATTCCTTTCATAATCTAACTTTTCAGTTTTGCCATTTGGTTTTTATAGTATGATTTAAAGTATCCGATCAAAATAAATAAACCAATGAATAATAATGGTAATACTAATTTCATTTTACCATTCACCACCTGTGTGTTTTTTATATTTAATGTGATACTGCTGTCTTTAATTATTTTGTCATAATTGACTAATTCCAATCGGTGCTGTCCCTGTTCCGTCACAAGGGCATCTTTTGTTTTGATAACTTCATCTAACTGTGAGTTTTCATTATAATAAACTAGTTTGTCGCTTTTTTGTGATGCCCCGCTTGATGTTTTTGAAAACTCATTTAAAAGTCCGTTAATTTGAGAAATAATGGAATCGTTTTCAACCATTTTTAATTTAACATTGTTTAAACACTCCTTCTGAATTATTTTATAATAATTTGAGTTATTAAGAAAATTCAATAACGGTTTTACCGTTTTTTCATCCGATGTTTCCTTATCGGTTGTATAGGAAAGCAAATGAAAAGGATAGTTCTTACTCGTAAGGTTCTCATTAACAATTTTCTTAATATCACCGTCTTCTGCCAATAACTTAACAAATTCGAAATTTTTGTCGCTATTATTAATGAATTTGTATACATCCGTTATTGGAGCAATTGTTATTCTTTTCAGTTTTTTTGGTTCTTTTATTCCAACAACATTCTTTAGGAAAAGTGTATCACCGTCATTAATTTTTGAACTAATCAAATCTACTTTAGCATACAGATAATCTACAGAACCAAAGTTTGGACTTACAATAATCTCATTGTCATAAACTTTCGTGGTCTTATCAAGATAAATTCCTATTCCAACTCCAAGAACAAATAAAGTCCCTACCCATAAGATATTTCTTTTAAAGAAAAGGATTCCCTTGAAAATACTTGCTGAAATGTTTTCAAAAAAGTTTCCAATTCTTTTTGAAATTTGTGACAAATCGATTTCCTGATTGTCCGTGTTTTGAGGTGTTGCACTCATAAATTTTATTTTATGTTAAAAATTTGTTCTAATATTTTAATGGTAATCAAATAGGTTGGCTTAACTCCGGTTGTTCCCAGACCTCCTGAAGCAAGAGTGCTTCCGGTTTCCAATGGGTTATCCGAAGCATAATAAGCGTATCTTACTTTTACATTTTCGGGAATGCTTTTCCTGATTTTTGAAGCTGATTGGATTGCCTTTTGATAGTAAGCACCTTCCATTTCCAACCCAATAACCTCCCAGGTTGATTCGTGGAAAAACTTCAATAAATCTTTATTCTGAAGTGATGTTCCCAAGACCGTAACCATTGGTCCTGTATATACCGGAATTCCATTCCCTTCAAACATTGCCGCGGTTAATTCATTTTCAAAAGGATAATTGTCGGCTGTTCCTTCATTGATATGCGCTGACGGAATCATAATGTCTCCTTTTCCTCCTTCCAAAATTCCGGCTTTACCCATTATCGAAACCGATTCGACATCAAGGAATGTTTTGGTTTTACCTTCCTTGTAAGGTTTCAATAATTCATCTATTGTTTCAAATGCCTGCTCACCAAAAGCATAATCCATTACAATTAAAACCGGTGCTTTTTTTCCGATTACTGCTTTTGGGAAACTCGATTTTTTCCAATCGATTTTAGCTGTATCAAATATCTGAACATCAATATTGGTTCCCGACATAACATCAGGCAAAGAAATCATTCCTTGTTTTACGGCTACATCCTCAACTTTACTTCTAAGATCTTTTGCTCCCGATTTACTTAATTCCTCATAAATAAAGAAATCTGATTTGTCTTTGAATTTTGTTTTCAAAACAGTCGTAGCAAAAATCGAATTCATGACACTGTGCATATTGGCACTGATGATGTGGATTGGGCGATCCAAAAGATCATTAGCTTTTAGAGTTTCCTTAATGTTGGTTGCCCAAATCTCACCATGGATATGATGCCCCAGTCTTTCTCTTAAAATTGGACTAAACGTTATGGTTCTTTTATTGTTTAGCAGCACTTCATCCAATGCCAGTTTCCCGAGCCAATAAATTACGTGCAAAAAACGGTCTGGTTTTTCTTTAGTCGCAAAATCATCATAAATTGCCAGGACTTCTGAAAAACTTCTGCCAAGGACATTCGCCGCATGTGAAATCGCAATTTCCTTTTCTTTTTGCGTCATTTTTTTGTTTTGCAAAACCGCTTCTTCAAGCTTTTCCCAGTCACGGGTCAGCTCACGTTCAATTTCGTCTAATAAAACCCTGTCTTTTATTTTATGTGATTCGATAAAGATAAAAGTCAGATGCGTCAAAATATCATAGATGTCCGAACGCCCACGGGTGATTTCCACGTTCATTTGTTCGTCATCTATTCTGTAACAATTTCTTCTTCTTTTTGGCGGAACAATCGCCTGAAAATGTGATTTTGAATACCCTTCGTCTGAGGTCAAATTGATAAATCGGCACTCTTCAATGCCTACCGGAAGTCTTTCAATTACATAAAGCAAACCGTTAAGTTCTACTTTCTCTTCTGCAATACTTCCATAAATTTCCGGTCTTAGGGAAAGTAATGCTTCCCTCAAAGTTTCTCCCGAGACACCCATTGGTTTGTAGAAACCTCTGTTGAATAAATGTCTCATGGTAATGTACAATCGTTCGATAGCTGCCGACGATTCTTGCGCCCTTGAGCGCGAAATGTTCTTAATTTCTTTCATTAAATAATTTTTCTAACCCGCAAATATAGCGTTTTTGTCTTTTAGTTGGTTAGAATTAGGTTTATTGCTGGTTCGTATACTGTCATTTTATCCGATGGATTATTTACATCAGCTTTAGTTTGCTTATTCCATTTTCCTCCCGAGAAAGTGTAGATAAACTCTCTTTCTACAAAATTATACAATACATATGGGAAATATGTTTTTTGAATCGTGATTTTACCTGTGTTTGAATCCGGGACTTCTTTCTCTAATTTATTCCTTTCAATTATCAGTTTTTCGAAGCCGACAAATATGCCTGTTTTGGGCATTTTAAAATTAAAATCGGTAACGTCGAAAAAAGTCTTTTTCACGCCTTTTTTAACCGAAACCAGAAAATCCTTTTGAAGTAATTCTTCTCCCGGTGAACCATCTGTATTAACCGAATAAAAATGGACTTTGAAGGTCGTACTTTCCAGCTGGCTGTCGGTAAAAAAGTTGACTTGCTTTATATATCTTGTTCTTTTGTATTTAGGCAGATACGGGAAAAATTTAGCATCAATGCGCGGTCCGTTTTCAAATGCCTGATAGGTTTCGTTTTTTACTTTTCCTATTTCGATTTCCCTTGTTTCAAGTCTTTTGGCGATGACCACTTCGCTCAATTCGAGTGCATTGGTTTTCAAAATTACCTTTTCGGATTCATTAGCTTTAACCGTTTTCTTTTCATAGCCCAAAGCAGAAAAAATCAGGTTTTTATTCGGTTGACAGTTGATGCTGAATTCTCCGTTTTCTTCAGAAGTAGTGCTGTTGTTTTCTTTTTCTACCCAAATATTCACATAGGAAATTGGTTTGTTATTCTCATCAACAACAATGCCCTTCACCTGAGCTGTAAGCGAAAAACTTATCAGCAGAAATATGTAAATTATCTTTTTCATTTTAATTTATCTGCTATGTTCCTGTCGTTACTCAATCTTGGGATTTTATTTTGTCCGCCCAGCTTCCCAATGGATTTCAT
>DBIH01000281.1 GCA_002296885.1 Flavobacterium sp. UBA807
GGCTTCCTCCTCTTAAATATCAAAGGTTCAGAACCTTGTTAATAAATTTGTTTTAACTCATTTTTCCTTCAAAAAAATCCTTGTAATTTTAGTATACTAACCAATCGTGTTTATACATGATTTAAAACTAAACTTATGAAAAAATTATTAGCAGAATTTTTCGGTACTTACTGGCTTGTCTTTGGAGGTTGCGGAAGCGCATTATTCGCAGCCGGAATCCCCAATCTGGGAATTGGATTTGTAGGTGTTTCTCTGGCATTTGGATTGACAGTTTTGACAATGGCTTATGCTGTAGGTCATATTTCGGGCGGACACTTTAATCCGGCAGTTTCAGTCGGACTTTGGGCTGGTGGAAGATTTGATGCAAAAGACTTACTGCCTTATATTGTTTCGCAGTGTATTGGTGCGGTTGCCGCAGCCGGAACACTTTTCTTTATATGGTCAGGAAAAACAGGCAATGCTATTGACAATACCAAAGCGGGAGCTTTTGCATCAAACGGTTATGGTGCTTTTTCACCGGATGGTTATTCAATGATTTCCTGCTTTGCTGCTGAGTTTATTTTGACAATGTTCTTTTTATTAATAATTATGGGAGCCACTGATAAACTTGCCAATGGAAAATTTGCAGGAGTTGCCATTGGTTTGGGATTGACATTAATTCACTTGGTGAGTATTCCAATTACCAATACATCTGTAAACCCTGCGCGTTCGTTATCACAGGCTATTTTTGCCGGTGGTGAGCCATTAAGTCAGGTTTGGTTATTTTGGGCAGCTCCAATTGCCGGAGCCTTAGTTGGAGGGTTTGTCTATAAAAACCTATTGCAAAATAATAACCCTGAATAGATCGATAATTACTATTTGGATGAAAAACGATAGAGAAATCTATCGTTTTTTTGTTGGAAGAAAAAGCAGTGGGAATTAAAAACACCAGAGTAGCATAGCTAGCCCCGATTGGAGCAAGTACCTTGTACTGCGGAAAGCGGGACAGTATATCCTTAGAACAGCGTAGGCTGTGCTCCTGATTAACTTCCAACTTCCAACTTCCCGCTTCCAACTCCCAACTTATTTCTTATTTTTGAATCATGAATTCACTTTTCCCAAAAGAAAAAATTACGTTCAATGTTCCGGATGCGGAGATTGAATATTATCCTAACTTTTTTGACAGCAATCGGTCGAATGAACTTTTTGAAAAACTTAAAAACGAAATTCCATGGCAGCAGGACAATATTACTGTTTTTGGAAAAACACATCCACAACCAAGACTGACTTCGCTTTTTGGAAACGAAGGGAAACAATACAGTTACTCAAATATTGTAATGCAACCCAATGCATGGAATCCATTATTGATGTTTATTAAGAATGAAATTGAAGAAATCTGTAATGAAAACTTTACGACAGTTTTGCTGAATCAGTATCGCGACGGAAAAGACAGTAACGGCTGGCATGCCGATAACGAAAAAGAGTTAGGCAGAAATCCTGTTATTGCTTCGGTGAGTTTTGGAGCCGAAAGGAGTTTCCATCTGCAGCACAATACTATTAAGGAACAAAAGCTAAAAATCAATCTTGAGCATGGAAGTTTGCTTATAATGAAAGGCACCACGCAACATTTCTGGAAGCATCAGATTCCGAAAACTGCCAAACCAATTGGCGTCAGAATTAATCTTACTTTCCGGATTATCAAATAAGCAGATTTGCTATATTTGAAATAAATAATTTGTCATGAACGAGATAATCAATTACTTTTCTACGATTCCGTCTTCACACAGAGCACTGATTCTGGCTGGCGGGATTTCATTTTTCTGGATGATTGAAACTGCAGTACCGCTTTTCAAATTCAGTTACAATAAATGGCAGCATGCAGGAATCAACATCTTTTTTACGGTTACGACAATGATTGTCAATTTTTGTCTTGCGGTGATATTGTTGAAATCTGCCGATTGGGCAACCGAGAATCATTTTGGACTTTTGAACTGGTTACCCAAAATGAACATTTGGCTTTACACCATTATTGGATTACTGCTTCTCGATTTGATAGGTGCTTATCTGATTCATCTGATTGAACATAAAATCAAATTCCTGTGGCGTTTTCATTTGATACATCATACTGATACCTGGATTGATACAACATCGGCCAATCGTCATCATCCGGGAGAAAGTGTCTTACGCTTTATTTTTACAACGCTCGGGGTTTTGATTGTTGGCACACCCATGTGGATGGTTTTTTTATACCAGACTATGTCTGTTGTGGCAACACAGTTCAATCATGCTAATATTGTCCTTCCAAAAAAAGCGGATAATTTTCTGAGTTATTTTATTGTGTCACCCGATATGCACAAAGTCCACCATCACTACGTTTTGCCTTATACTGATAGTAATTATGGTAATATTTTCTCGGTTTGGGACAGGCTGTTCGGAACCTTTAAAACTTTAGACAGGGATAAGCTTGTTTATGGTGTCGATACACACATGAAACCCGAAGAAAACAACAGGCTTGGCAATTTGTTGGCAATTCCGTTTCAGAAGCGGCGTTCTCCAAATCCTTAAGATTTGAAAAAAAATATATTGATGTTTGTGAACTAATTATTTTTTTTATTAATATTGAAATGCAAATTAAAACAGCAGAATAGTTTTTTATAAAA
>DBIH01000055.1 GCA_002296885.1 Flavobacterium sp. UBA807
ATTAAAAACGATTTTACAGGAAAACAAATCAGAACCCAAATTCATTCTTGGCGGCGGAAGCAATATGCTGTTGACTAAAGATATTGAAGCACTGGTTATCCACATTGATTTGAAAGGAAAAAAAATCCTGAAAGAAGACGATGATTTTGTTTGGGTCGAAAGTCAGGCAGGAGAAAACTGGCACGAATTCGTGCTTTGGACAATTGCCCAAAATTTTGGCGGATTAGAAAACATGTCACTGATTCCGGGGAATGTTGGAACAACACCCGTGCAAAATATTGGTGCTTACGGAACCGAAATCAAGGATACTTTTGTTTCCTGTGATGCCATGAATATTGCAACTCAGGAAATTAAAACTTTCAGTAAAGAAGATTGTAATTTTGGTTACAGGGAAAGTGTTTTCAAACACGAAGTAAAAGACCAATTTATAATTACTTCGGTGGTTTTTAAACTAACCAAACGCAATCATAAAATAAATACATCATACGGTGACATTACTAAGGAACTGGAAAAGCAGGGTGTCTCAACTCCTACTCTCAAAGATGTTTCCAATGCAGTAATTGCCATTCGACAAAGTAAACTGCCCGACCCAAAAGAATTGGGTAACAGTGGAAGTTTTTTTAAAAATCCAATCATACCAAAAGAACAATACGAAAAAGCACATGCGCTTCATCCTGATATGCCACATTATATAGTTTCAGAAACCGAAGTCAAAGTTCCGGCAGGCTGGCTGATTGAAAGAGCCGGTTTTAAAGGCAAACGTTTTGGTGATGCCGGAATCCATAAAAATCAGGCATTGGTATTGGTGAATTATGGCAATGCAACCGGGCAGGAAATTTTAGCTGTTTCCAAAGATATACAGGCAACTGTTTTAAAGGAATTCGGCATAGCAATTGAAGCCGAAGTTAATGTAATTTAGTCATGTACATTCCGGAGCTCTATAAAAACGAAAATCCAGATGACATTCAAAACTTCATTCATCAGAATGGTTTTGGAATTTTGGTAAATCAAACCAACGGAAAGCTTTGGGCAACGCACATTCCATTACTTTTAGAAGAAAAAGACAGAAAACAATTTCTGGTCGGACATATTTCAAAAGAAAATCCTCAAGCGGAAAGCTTCAAAACCAATGATGAAGTTTTAGCAATATTTTCAGGTGCTCATACTTATATTTCATCCTCGTGGTATGACCATGAAAATGTTCCGACATGGAATTACATAGCGGTTCACGTTTACGGAAAAGTAAAAATCCATTCCTTTGAGCAAACTGTAGAAGCCTTAAAAAGACTAGTTGATAAATACGAAGCTAAATCTGAAAAACCGGTTCGAGTTGAAGATTTTTCTAAGAAAACCATGCTTCAGGCAAGAGGAATTGTCTCGTTTGAAATAGAAATCACTGCTATCGAAGCTAAGAAAAAGTTATCTCAAAACAGAGATGATAAAAATTACCAAAATATTATTTCAGAGCTGGAAAAATCTAATGATTTTCATTCCGTTGAAGTTGCCAGGGAAATGAAAAAAAACAGGAAATAATTTCATCTTTCTTAATTCAAAGTTCACATTTGATTTTGTACATTTGCACACCTTTTTAAATGTCGAAAAAGTATTATGTTATTATCCGTTTTCTGTTTATTTGTAGCCGTTGTTGTTGTCCAATTTCTGTATTACATTATATTCTTTGGTAAATTTTCTTTTGCCAAACCACAAACAGCAACACCAAAAAGAATACCGATTTCGGTAATTGTCTGCGCTAAAAATGAGGAAGAAAATGTTCGAACATTAATTCCATTACTTGTTGAACAAAATTATCCGCAATTTGAAATTGTTTTGATTGATGATGCTTCAAGCGATACTACTTTAGAAGTTTTTGAAGAATTTGAAAAGCTCCATTCCAATATAAAATTGGTTAAAGTTGAAAACAACGAAGCCTTTTGGGGAAATAAAAAATATGCCTTGACGCTTGGAATCAAAGCGGCTAAATATGAATACTTACTCTTCACCGATGCGGATTGCGTGCCTTCTTCTAAGGATTGGATAACGAATATGAGTTCACAGTTCACAGCAGAAAAGACCATTGTTTTAGGATATGGAGCGTATGAAAAAATTGCCGGTTCATTCCTGAATAAAATTATTCGTTTTGATACTTTACTAACGGCTACACAGTATTTTTCATGGGCAAAATTAGGAAAGCCTTATATGGGAGTTGGACGAAATATGGCCTACAAGAGAGAAGAATTTTTTAAGGTTCGCGGCTTTATGGATCACATGAAAATACGTTCCGGGGATGACGATTTGTTTATCAATCAGGCGGCTGAATCTAAAAATACTACTATTTGCTTTAATCCGGATGGCTTTACCTATTCTAAACCAAAAACCTCTTTCAAGGATTGGTTTACACAAAAGCGACGTCATGTTTCAACAGCCAAGCATTATAAAATGTTTGACCAAAATCAACTGGCAATATTTTACATGACACAGTTGTTGTTTTTGTTATTACCAATCATTTTATTGGCATTTCAATTCCAATGGATTGCCGTTGTGAGCATCATCGGTTTCCGCTATATTTTTGCGTGGATTACTATGGGTTTTGCAGCAGGAAAACTGAAAGAGAAAGACGTAATGTATTGGTTTCCTATTATTGAAATCATATTGATTTTTACGCAACTGAATATATTTATTACCAATACTTTCTCAAAACCGGTACATTGGAAATAAATCCATACATAGAAAAAGCCAAGAAAGGCGATCAGGTTGCCTTTACTTATCTGCTTAACCATTACTGGAACGAAGTTTATGGCTTTATGCTGAAACGTACCGAAAATGAAACCGATGCCGAAGATATAACCATCGAAACTTTTTCTAAGGCTTTTGATAAAATTGCGACATACAATCCCGAATATCAATTCAATACCTGGCTGATTGCTATCGCTAAGAATGTACACATTGATTTGCTCCGCAAAAAGAAATCAAATCATTTTGTGGATATCACCGACGAAGAAGACCAACAGGCCTATAATGTTGCCGACACTTCTCCATCAGTTGAAGACGCAATCATTACCGAGCAGAATTTATCCCGATTATTACAATTCATTAAGGAACTGAAGCCGCATTATCAGGAAGTAATCCAACTGCGTTATTTTCAGGAAATGAGTTATCAGGAAATTGCGGAATACCTCAATGAGCCATTGAGCAATGTCAAAATCAAATTACTTCGCGCCAAAAAACTTCTGGCTGAAATTATTGAAAGCAGGTAATAATCAGCTTGTCTAAAGCTTTTTATTTTTTATCTGAAAAATATTTTTTTCGGATTACACAATAATTTATTGCGCTTTTACGTTATATAGAAAAATCACATGCTTATGTAACATAGATACTTAACCTTAAAACTATTTAGTTATGTCTAACGTTAATATCTATGAAAAAAACTGGATTGATCTGGTTTTCGAAGGCAAAAACAAATCGTATGGTGCATATCAATTGCGTCAGGAAAACGAAAAAACTACATTATTTGCGCTACTTGGAGGAGTAACATTGGTATTCATCGGTATTAGTGTGTGGTTGTTCTTATCATCATTTGTTAATAATTCCTATACAAAACCTATTGATGAAAACGGAACCATTATTACTGTTTCTAATTATAATCCACCAAAAACTGAAACTAAAAAACCCGAAACAGCAAAGCCTCATTCCGAAAGCCCAGTTGAACCGAAAATCAATGCGCCTCTTGTTGTAGCTGCTACTCCGGAAGTGAAAGAAAACGTTCCGAAAAATGATACTCCGACAACAACCACTCAAGTAACAAATTCAGGAACCGGTAACGGAATTGATACACCAAGCAGTGGTGGTGGAAGCACTCCAACAGTAACATCTGTGAATACTTCAGGAGGTAACGACTTAGTAAAAACCAATGAATTAGACAGGCTTCCGGAATATCCGGGTGGTATCAAAAGATTCTATGAATATGTAGGCAACAATTTTGAAAAACCTGATGTTGATGAACATTTGAGCTCAATGAATGTTATCATGTCGTTCGTAATTGAAAAAGACGGCAGCATGACAGAAATTAAAGTTTTGAGAAGTTCCGATAAATCGATAGAAAGAGAAGCAATCCGTGTATTGAAATCCCTAAGAATAAAATGGGCTCCCGGTTATAAAGACGGAGAGAAAGTAAGAGTGCTTTACACACTTCCGATAAAAGTGGCACTCTAAAAAATTAAGTTAGTTATTTTGCTTTTTGCCCTTAAACCTGGCCTGTTTTTATGAACTTGTCAGGTTTATATTTTTTTAATAAGTAGCTAATAACTTTTAAAAAAACCGTTATTTTCATTTTGACTAAATTGGTATTATTGTAATTATGAAGATTACTCTAATCACCTTTTTTCTGTCCTTGTTATTCTTTTCCTCTGCTCCAAAAAACGGAAAGGATAATTGGCACAACAACCCTAAGCAGTCTGATGACAGCCTACATGTAGCTTCTGCGTTTCCCATAAAAATGGGAAATGTATCCGAAGCTTATGTTGCCGAAAAAAGACATTTCATAGATTCGTTTTACAAGAAAAACATCAATTCTCCGTTTTATAGCGGAGGCTTTATTGTAGTAAAAAATGGCCGTGTGCTTTATGAAGATTATCAGGGATATGCCAATGTAAAAA
>DBIH01000090.1 GCA_002296885.1 Flavobacterium sp. UBA807
AAGGTCTTGGCTTCTTCCTCCAATATCGCGGGTAATTTCGCCTCCGGTATTTCTTCCACCGATGTCAAAAATTGTAGCAAGTCCAATGTTATAACTTTTTTGACCTACTCCGGAATCTGAACCGGTTCCTCTCCCACCAATATCGTTATTGGTATTTTGACAATAATTAGTAGCATAACTTCCTAAACCGCCTGAAGAATCCCTTCCTCCAATTTCGTAACCATAAGGCAAAGTCGGAACCTCTTGTCTGCCTCCAATGTTATACACATCGGTACTTTTACCACCAATAACAAGAAACCCTGTACCAACGTCACCTCGACCACCAATATCGAATTTATTTTCTGTTGCAGGAGGTCAATTCCCGCCAATAGCTACATGAACTTCAGGTTCAGGCGTTTTACTTCCGCCAATTGGGTTAATAATTACATGGGGTTGGGTTGTCTGTGCAATCCCAATAAAGCTGCATAAAGCAACCAAAAAAAGAAACATCGTTTGTTTCAGATTTTTAAAAACATTTGTTTTCATAAGAATAAAATTTAAGATTTGATGATGATTAAAACTCGTTGCTTTTCATCTAATGCTTTATAAACAATAGTATTAAGCTTAGTAAAAGCTTTTCGGGATTGTAAACCTAAACCGGCTCCCGAAATTTTTGTAACCGGTGCAATACAGCCATTTAATTCTTTCAAAGCATTATTGGCAGGATGAAACAGAATCAGACTTCTGTTTTTTACTTCAATTAATTCCAAATGCCATTGGAACTTTTTGCTAAATCGCTTTCTTATAAAATATTTCCCTTCAGGAATGCAGGAAACCTTCGTTTCGTTATTCTTCCAAGGCAATTCAATTGTGTAGCAAATCAATTTGCCCTCGCATTCGAGTTTGCCATTAGTTCCTTCCGGGAAATAAGTTCTGGTTAATAAAATAACCATTACACACCACTATCAACTTTCGCAATTGATAACGGGTTAAAAGCACCGTTTTTAAGCGGATACATTTGACCATTAACTTCTTGGTAGAATTCAATTCCTAACACCAAGAAAAGAGGTTTTGTACTGGCAGCTGTCACGACATTCGTTTGGCTGATAGCTGCCGTTGCGTTAGCATCCCACGGCAGAATAGCAGTTTCTGAAGTTTCCACTATAAAAGTTTCTGCTTCAAAATCAATTTCTGCTCCACCGGAAATGATCTTAAAGTGTGTAGTTCCCGATGGTGCCGCAATCATGTTAATCGGGACAAATGACGGAACATCAACAGTGATTTCACCTGCAACACGATCAATAGCAGCTGTAAAAGGAGCATATAAACTGGTTCCAAGTTTACCACGAATGTTAAACTCAAATCCCAACAGTAATTCCGCCTCCCCGTCAATTACATTTCTAAGACCTCTTTCACTTACTAAATCAGCTTGGATAACTTTAACCATAGCTTGAGTAAGTCGACTTACCATTCTGCCATCAGCAGAGTTCAATAGCAACGCTCGTAGTGCGGTTCTAAGCAATTTTCCGGCCTTCCCAGCCCTTCCAAATTCAGAACCGTTTTCACGCGTTCTTTGAAACGCAGGGTCATTTTCTATCCTGCTTTTTTCGATACCTCCCTTCTCGCGGGCAAGGTGCCCGTCTTGCGAAGTTTTGTAAAAAGTAATACCTCCGATAGTACCTTTTAATTTAATTATGCCTTTCTGTCTTGCCATAATTTCTAAACTTTTGATTAATACTCATTTTAACAATTCACTTTCATTTCAATAATCGTTGCAACTAAATCCCGAATGATTTAATCAAAGATTCAGACAGAAAAAGTTCATATCAAATACCTCGTTATCAAAAGCAACTAAAACCACAAATTATCGCTTATTATCGCTTACCACATTAACAAAAAAATCAATAGCTTTGTAATATGCCATCAGCATAGCAAAGCGTAGGTAAAGGCATAGATAAAGTATTAAATATTAGAAATTGTGATACCAAGCAGCACCAGGGTATGTATATATCCAAAAGATGTGCAGCGCATCATGGGAAAAGAATATACACAGGCAAGATTATATTTATTGAAAATAAAGAAACACCTGAATAAAGAACCTCATCAATTAATCTCTATTGAAGAATTTTGTGAGTATACAGGATTAAAAATTGAGCATGTAGTGCGTTGCATAGTTGGATAAAAACTGAACAGCGATTAAGACTGCTAAACCTCTAAAATCAGTTGAAACTAGTTCAAAAATTAGTATGATTTAGCCCAATAAATTTGTTTGAATAATCAATTATCACTAACTTTACGTCATAAGATTTGATGATTTTTGCAGTACAGATGCAAAATCGAGACCCTAGTTTTTAAGGTTTTTGAAACCACCGTAAATTAAGGGATTAGCAGATTGGTTCGAATCCTGCTCTCCCCACGAATAAATAGAAAAGCAAGCCAAATAATAAAGCTTGCTTTTTTATTTAGTGGGTTTTCTATTTTCAAAGCGTAGCTTTGAAGGATGAACGAAGTCAATCCTGCTAAATTTCAATAAAAAAACTCCTCAGTTTCCTGAGGAGTTTTTCATCATATCATAAACATTTTATTCTAAAGCAAAAGTCACACTCACATTCGTATTAATCTCTAATTCTCCAACCGCCAATGTTTCTCTTGAAGAATCAGCATTTGAAGCCATCGCCATCATTCCGCCTTTATACATTGGCTGTGGGACATAGCTTTGTGAGTTATCTGTAATCAGCAATGCCTTTCCAATTTTTTGATTCAGGACCGAAACATAATCCTGTGCTTTCTGCTTGGCATCAAGGATAGCTTTTTTTCTTGCTTCTCTTTCATAATCTTCCATTTTGGATGATTTAAATTCTACTCCACTTATCGAATTAACACCCGCATCGTTCAATCCCATCATGATGTCATCATACTTCGATAAGTCTTTTAATAATATTGTTAATGATTGGTTAGCCTGGAAATTATATTTCTTTTTATCATAATCATAAGTTTTGTACAGGCTTACATTATTCGTCTTGTAATCTGTTGCCGGAATTCCGGATTTCTTTAAAAACCTGATCACTTTATCTACTACCTCATCATTAAGGTTTTTTACTTCTTTGGCATCTTTACCGGTATTTTGAAATCCTACATTTATCACCACCTGATCTGGTGTTACTTTCACTTTTCCTTCACCGGTAACAGAAATCTGCGGAACCTGAGCTTTTTGTTCCTGAGCTATTGCTGTCATTCCAAATAATGTTACTAAAATTAATACTGTCGTCTTCATAGTTTTGTTTTTTAAATATTTGTTGTGTGCTTTTCAAAAGTTGTGCCACTTATAATTTCCCTGATTTTGCCATCACAAAAAGAATGACAATCGGAATCACTAATAATATGACCATAAACATATTCTGCTGTAATATCAATGGCTCTTTTAATAATGTTATTGCAAATCCCCCTATCGCTCCTCCAAAATGCGCTGTGTGTCCAATATTATCGTTCTTCGCTCTCATTCCATAAATAGAATATAAGAGGTAACCAATTCCAAAAATATAGGCCGGCAAGGGTATAATTCCAAAAATTCCAATGACCATATCAGGATATATTAAAATCGCCGAATAGATAATTCCTGTTACTGCCCCCGATGCCCCCACTGCCCGATAACTATAATCATTGCCATGAAAGACCATAGTCAGTAAACTTCCAAAAATCAGGCTCCCAAAATAGACTAAAAGAAAACTAGGACTTCCCAACCCGCCAATCACTACTGGTGCAAAAGAATACAAAGCAATCATATTGAAAGCCAAATGGACAAAATCGGCGTGAAGAAATGCTGAAGAAACCATTCTGATTTGTTCACCGGCTCTGATTGCTCCGACATGGAATTGGTATTTTCTAAAAAAAGATTCATCATTAAATCCTTTTAAACTAATTAGAACATTGGCTGCAATAATAGCCAACACAAAAATGTTATCCATCGTTAAATATTTTATTACGTCGTGAGGTTCGGTCTAAATACTTAGAGTGTAAAAATAATAATACTTCTTTAGGTTTTGTTAATGTCAGTCTATTAAAAAGAGTTTTAACTTTATATTTGCATAAATTTTTAATGCATGCAGTTTGTTGTTTTTATACTTGTATTTCCCATAATCTGGCTGATTTCCGTACTTCCATTCAGGTTATTTTATATTTTTTCCGATTTCGTCTGTTTGCTTGTTTATAATGTTTTTGGTTATCGAAAAAAAGTAGTACGACAAAATCTGGCCATGGCATTACCGCATTTGTCTGATAAGGAACGGCTTAATATTGAGAAAAAATTCTACCGTCATATGTGTGACATGTTTTTAGAAATGGTAAAAACCATGAACATTTCTGAAAAACAAATTAAGAACCGCTTTCGTTTTACCAATCTGGATGTTTATCTGGATATGGAAAAACAGGGAAAAAGTATTGCTTTGCTTTGTGCTCATTATGCTTCCTATGAATGGGTAATTTCGATGAATTACTATTCTAACATTGAGGGTTATGGTATTTATAAAAAGATAAACAACAAATATTTTGACAGATTGGTAAAAAAAATCCGTTCGAGATTCAAAGCAACGCTGATAACGACAAAAGAAACCATTCCAACGCTCGAAAAAAATTTCCGAAGCCATCATTTGGGACTTTACGGTTTTGCAAGTGATCAGTCACCACAGGTTAGCAGAACCCATCATTGGGCAAAATTCATGGGAATTGAAGTCCCTGTTCATACCGGAGCGGAAATGTTAGCCAAACGATTTGACATGAACATGATTTTTTTACGCGTGAAAAAAGTAAAGCGCGGTTACTATGAAGCGACTTTAGAATTAATGGCTGAAAATCCTAAATCAGTCCCTAATTATGAGATTTCAGATGATTTTTTGAGAAGAGTGGAACAACAGATTTATGAAGCTCCCGAATATTATCTGTGGACACACAAACGCTGGAAACACCGAAGAAAAACTACAGCTTAAACCAGTTTTTTACCATTGCTTGTTCCTTACCCAATGATTCTTTGTGTGCAAATTCGTTTGTTGCCGAATCATATTGATAATCTTTAGCCCATTCTTTATGGTTTTGAGCCAAAGATTTAATGCTGTCACAAACCATTTTAATTTCTTCAGAAGTAGTTGTTGGATGAATTGACATTCTAATCCAGCCTGGTTTTTTAATCAAATCGCCCGAAGTAATCAGACAAACCAAATCGTGTGAGGTTTCTTTGTCTACATGCAACAAATAATGCCCATAAGTTCCGGCACAACTACAACCACCACGTGTTTGGATTCCGAATTTATCATTCAGCAATTTTACACCAAGATTGAAATGCAGGTCATCAATATAAAAGGAAATCACTCCTAATCGTTCCTGATGCTGATTGGCTAAAATGGTAATGTTATCAATGTTATTCAATTCCGAAAAAACATACTCAACGATTTCATGTTCTCTGTCAAGAATATTTTTAACACCCATTTGTTCTTTTAACTGAATGGCTAAGGCGGTTTTTATAACCTGAAGAAAACCTGGAGTTCCGCCATCTTCCCTATCTTCAATATTGTCGATGTACTTGTGTTCGCCCCAAGGATTCGTCCATGAAACGGTACCTCCGCCCGGGCAATCCGGGATATTATTCTTGTAAAGATTTTTATTAAAAATCAAAACACCTGAAGTACCCGGCCCACCTAAAAACTTATGTGGTGAAAAGAAAATGGCGTCAAGGTAACCCTCCTCATCCGGATGCATGTCAATGTCAACATAAGGCCCCGAACAGGCAAAATCAACAAAACACACACCATTATTCCGATGCATAATTTTTGCTACTTCATGATATGGAGTCCTAATTCCTGTTACATTAGAACAAGATGTGATTGAAGCAATCTTGAAACTTCTGTCTTTGTATTTTTCGACCATCTTCCTGAATTCATCCAAACAGAACAATCCGTCTTCTGATGCCGGAATAACAACAACATCCGCCATCGTTTCAATCCATGATGTCTGATTGGAATGATGCTCCATGTGCGAAATAAAAACAATCGGTTTTAATTCTTTTGGAATACTGGTAAACTCCCTAATATTTTCAGGAATCTTAAGTCCGAGAATGCGCTGAAATTTGTTCACAACACCCGTCATTCCTGTTCCTGTGTTAATCAGCACATCATTCTCATTGGCATTTACATGGCGTTTGATAATGTTTTTGGCTTCATGATAAGCCATGGTCATTGCGGTTCCCGAAATGGTAGTTTCTGTATGGGTATTTGCTACAAAAGGTCCAAAATCATTCATCAGTTTTTCCTCTATTGGGCGGTATAATCTTCCACTTGCTGTCCAATCGGTATAAACAATTTTCTTTTTCCCAAAAGGCGTTTCAAACTCTTGGTCAATCCCAATGATATTTTTGCGGAATTGATGAAAGTACAGTTCTAACTTTGTTTCTGTTGCCGTAGTAATCATTCTGTAACAATTTGAAGTCAAAGATACATTATTTTTAATTTTGGGTACAAATAATTGAACTTCATTGTGAAATCCACAAATTATTATAACTCTTTAAACCATCCATATAGTATAACGTCTTAACTGAAAATTTTTAAATCATGAAAAAAATAATTCTGTTGCTTTTTGTTGTTCTGGGAATAACAACAGCCTTCGCTCAAGAGGACAATCGTCCTGAAAACACTGGTGATGATTTTAGTTTAGAGGGTGCTTTAGAGCTTTTTAAAAACTCTAATTCACTCGAAGATTTTGAAAAGAGCCTTAACCAGGAAAACAATAAGGTCAATAATCTTGATCTTGACGGTGATGGTCAAACAGACTACATCAATGTAGAAGACATAAAGGAAAATGATTCTCACGTGATTGTGATGAGTACCTATCTCAATGAAACTGAAAAACAAGACATTGCTTTAATCGCAATAGAGAAAACTGCTGACGGAAATGCTGTATTACAAATTGAAGGAGATGAAGATTTGTTCCCAAAAAACACCATCATAGAGCCAAATTCTGAAGAAAAAGGAGCTGTTCAACAATTGAAAGCAGAATCTAATGTTACCAATGTCAGCAACTCAACTACTGTTGTTAATGTTTGGGGTTGGCCAAGTGTGAGATATTTGTATGCTCCGGGATATGTAGTTTGGGTTTCCCCTTATCGTTGGAGAGCCTACCCAAGATGGTGGAGGCCATGGCGACCAATCACTCATGGCGCTTTTATTTCTTACGGAGTACGTTATCATCCGTATTACCGTCCAGTAACTTTCAGGCGTGTTGCTTCAGTTCGTAGCGTTTATTACCCAAGAAGACGTACTTCAACATTAGTGGTTCATAACAGACGAGGTACAACCGTAATCCACAAAAACAGAAGAGGTGGTGTAAGAGCTGTAAGAGTTAACAGAGTCAGAGGGGTCAGAAGATAAAATTATAATTGTTATGAATAAGAACACGCTTTGGTCACTACGCCTTGGATTTTCAGGAAAACAAAGTAAAGCCATTGAACAAATGGGTTTATCAAAGTTTCTTGAGAAATCGTTCAGTGCTTCTTATGACAAAAAAATACCTTCGCTTTTAGACAACAGTCCAAAATCTTTAAAAGAACTAAGAGCAAGGCGACAGGAAATTAAAAATTCTAATTCGGCAGATGCCAAAGAAATGCTGAAAGCGGAGTTTAAAGTACAGCAGGCACTCAAAGGCTGGTGGATAGAAAAAATGATTGAAGCAGAATTTCCCTTACGCGAAAAAATGACCTGTTTCTGGCACAATCATTTTGTGTGTACTTTTCAAAAAGTGAAAGTAAATCACTGGATTTTTCAACACAATCAAATTCTTAGGGAAAATGCCTTCGGCAATTTCAAAACACTAACCAAAAAGATTATCAAATCCAATGCGATGGTCCGCTATCTGGATAATGTTGATAACCGACGGGATGATATCAATGAAAACCTAAGTCGTGAACTGCTGGAACTATTTACACTCGGAATTGGCAATTATACTGAGAACGATATTAAAAACGGAGCCAAAGGTTTGGCGGGACTTAATCTGGGTGAAGACGAAGCCGTTTACAGACCATTCCTTGAAAATAATGATACCATTACCTATTTTGGCAAAACCGGAAACTTTAAGGCGGATGAAATGATTGACATTATTTTTGAGCAGAAATCAATTCCGTATTTGATAACCCGAAAAATATTGCAATGGTTTATTTATGACAATCCTTCACAGGAATTAGTAATTTATTATGGCGATTATTTCAGGAAAGTTGATTTTGAAATCAAGCCTTTGCTTACAAAAATATTTACTGAAGAATTTCCAAAAGATAATGCCGGAAGCAAAATAAAAGATCCTTTGGTATATATTCTTCAATTAATGAATGAACTGAATGTAGAGCAGTTGAATCCAAAGTTATTGGCGTTCTATTTAAAACAACAAGGCATGGATTTATTCAATCAGACTAATGTAAAAGGTTGGAATGGCGGTAAAGAATGGCTTAGCTCTCAAGTCTATCTCCAACGAAATAATGCTGCCGATTTATTGTGCAACGGCAGAAATATAAGTCGACGTGCACAAATGACCGATAATGATATGATGAATGAGAATATCAATCAGTTATTAAAAGTTTCCTTAAACTGGAATAAATCAGGCAATAATAAAACCATCATCGCAGAACTGCAAGACCGATTGTTGTTTCAGGCCGATGAAGACATGCAGAAAGATTGGGAATCGATTTTAAAATACGATTTCAATCCGAAAGCAGAAGGCGCTGATAACGCAGTAATGCGTTTGTTCAACAATATGATAAAAACTCCCGAATTTCAAATAGTATAGTCATGAACAGAAGAAATTTTCTCACGCTAACCGGAACATTTACAGGCGGGACTTTGCTACTGCCCGACTTTCTTCATGCTTTTGGTTCGCAGTCTAATTTGGTTATTGGTGAACAATGTCTGGTGTTTATTCAGCTTAATGGTGGGAATGATGGTTTGAATACTTTTATTCCTTATGACAATCCGCTTTATTATGATTTACGCAGTAAAATTGCTTTAGATAAAAACGATGTTATCAACAAAAGCAAAGGCATGGCCTTTCATCCGGCGTTGAAAGACTTTGCCACAATACAGCAAAACGGTGATTTGACCATCATTCAAAATGTAGGCTATCCTGAACCGAATCGTTCCCATTTCCGAAGTCAGGAAATTTGGCAAACTGCAACAGCATCTAATGAATATTTAAGCAATGGCTGGCTTGGCCGTTATCTCGATTTGCAATGCAAAGAGCATCAGCCTACAGCCGGAGTAAATTTTGACAATATTGACAACTTAGCACTTAAAGGCAATGAACCCAATTCGATAACCGTGAAAGATCCAAATCGTTTTAAAATCAGGAATGCGAATGATGATAACATAAAACTATCTGATAATCCGCAATTGGATTTTGTCCGCAAGATTGCGAATTCGGTTACTGAAGGTTCAGATGATATTCAGAAAGCTTTAGCCAAATCGACATCGGAAATCAATTATCCAAAGACTGCTTTAGGCAAAAATCTTGAATGGATTGCACGGCTAATAAAAGGTAACCTCAACTCAAAAATCTATTACACTTCACAAAATGGTTATGATACGCATGATAACCAAATCAACATTCAGAAACGAAACCTTACCGAGCTGAATGATGCTATTTTTAGTTTTTATACCGAGTTGAAAAAAGCGCAATTGCTGCAAAACGTAACGTTGGTTGTTTTTTCAGAATTTGGAAGACGTGTCAAAGACAATGGTAACGGAACAGATCACGGAACAGCTGCACCGATGTTTATTATTGGTGGAAGCAATAAAGGAAAAATTATTGGCAACAATCCAAACCTTTCCGACCTGGATAATGGCGATTTGAAATACGAAATTGATTTCAGGAGTGTCTATGCTTCATTACTGCAAAGCAAAATGAATTTTGATTACACCAAAATTGGCATTAACAATAAAACCCTAACCGGATTGTTTTGAAGCAAGTAACATCTTTTCTAAAAATTTATAAATCAAATCCCTACAAATAGGGATTTTTTTTTTAAATTAATCTCCGAATTTTGAAGTAACTAACCCTAAAAAACAAACATTATGAATATCTATGACTGCACCGGAACCTTTGATGGAGTTAATAAGCTGTTCAGCTTTAATGTTCAACTAACCGACATTCTTCCTGACACTTTTAAAATTACAGCCTACTACGACATTTGCACATCTAACCGTTTTGCAATTGTTGCAATTTTACAGACAATGAATGGAAATTCTAACGATTTGAGTAACTATCCTAAAAATTATATTTTCCCTGTCAACAACATAAATTTTTCTGCATTAAATAAAAGCTATGTAAAAGGCGGTGATAAGGATATCAATACTGTTAAAGCCGGCGATACAATTTATGTTGTTGTCCATCATGGGATTGGTTTTGATCCTATCACTAATCATGAAGATGATATGTATATCAAAAATTATAAAGCTGGTACTTACATCCATTATGCCAAAGGCGCACCCCCTGGAGTAAAAGGAGGCGGTATATTATATTAAACCCTTAATGAATAAAAACTTAAAAACAAAAAACCTGCTCAAGACAGTGATATTACTTTTTATCACTGTCTTTTCTATTGCTCAGAACAAAAACCTAAAAAAAGTTGAGTCAGATTTTGAGGATTTAGACTTCAATCAAAGAATAATGGATTTACAAAAAATAAATCCAAAACAATTGTCAGATAATGACAAGGGATTGTTTAATTATCTTTATGGTCAGGCATATTATAAAAACAGTAATGGCGCTAAAGCGCTACCCTATTTTATGAAAGCCAAGGAAATTTATAAGGTACAGAAAAATTATGATAAGGTAATTGGCATCAATCTTATCATAGTCGAAATGAAAAGTTTGACCGATTATAAATATGAAGACTATAAAGACCTTATCGATGAAGCTGTAGATTATGCTACGAAGACCAATAACATTTCCTTATTAAGTGAAACGTATAAGGAAATAGGTAATAATTTATTTGATTCGGATCCCTTAAAGGCTATAAACTATTACCAAAAAGCCATTGATGAAAGCAAAAAAATAAAAGATTCATTATTTATGGCAAGGGCAAACTCAAATATTGGTCTTGTTTATACCGAAAAACTTCACGACTATAAATTAGCACGAAAATATAATAAGCTGGCGTCAGCGTATTATCAAAAACACAAACTGAATTATAATATCTGTCTTGCTTATATAAATGATGCCGATATCTTGAGAAAAGAAAATAAAAACGATTCGGCTTTAATGATGTATCAGAAAGCAGATGCGCTGAAAATAAAAGATAATAATACAAATACCCGAATTCTTTTATATGGATTTATGGCCGACCTATACAAAGAAATGAAAAATTATAAAAAAGCTTTAGAATACACAGATAAACAGAAAGTATATAAAAGTATTAATGACGATAATGAACAAGTAAGAGCTATTAGAGATATTGATGCCAAATACCAAACCAAAGAACACAAAAGCGAAATACGGTGGCTGCAAAGTGCTATCAAAAAAGGCGGCGCTTTTATAGTCTTTTTAATCATCGTTTTAATACTCATAATTTTAGGATATAAAAACCTGAGCAAAAAGAAAAAAATAGTCGAACAGGAAAAATTAATTGAGACTCAAAAATTAGAAAATGCATTACAGGAACAGGAGATGCATGAAATAGATAAAATTCTGGAAGGACAGGAAAAAGAACGCGTAAAAATGGCGAACGATTTACACGACAATCTTGGCAGTTTATTGACAACACTAAAGTTAAATTTCGAAAATCTAAAACAACAACAAAGCCAGATTATCAAAGATAAAGACAATCTTTTTGACAAAACTGACATGCTTATTGAAGAAGCCTATCAAAAAGTACGCACAATAGCCCATACAAAAAATGCCGGGGTGATTGCCAATCAGGGTTTGTTATCCGCAATTCAGAACATTGCAAAAAAAATCAGTATCCCCAACAAACTTAAGGTTGAAGTTATTCCTTTCGGGTTAGAAGAGCGATTGGAAAACTCCCTGGAAATAGCCATTTTCAGAATGATTCAGGAACTCCTAACCAATGCCATAAAGCATGCGGACGCTTCCGAAATAATTATCAATCTAACGCAACATGACACATCTTTAAATATCATAATTGAAGATAACGGCAGAGGGTTTAATCCAAAAAATATTGACCGAAAAGAAGGTATGGGTTTAACCAATATTGAAAAAAAAGTAGAACAAATGGGTGGTGTTTTCACTATTGACAGCCTTGAAAAAAGAGGCACTTCCATTATAATTGATATCCCGTTATGATAACATTAGCTATTGCCGAAGACCATCAGGCATTAATCGATGGCATGAAATTGCTTTTTAAAGAAGAGGCTGATATCATGATTGTTGGAGAAGCCAATGATGGGGAAACACTCATCGAACTCGTAAAAAACAAAAAGCCTTCAGTAGTCATTACCGATATCCGGATGCCAAAATGTGACGGAATCACGGCTACAAAAATTATTAAAGAAAAATATCCTTCAACAAAAGTGATTGCTTTCAGTATGTTTGATCAGGAAGAAGCCATAGAACAAATGAAGGCTGCCGGAGCTTCAGGGTACATCATGAAGAACTCCTCATTACAGACTTTGTTAAATGCCATCAGAAGTATAGCTAAGAATGAAACTTTTTATGATAATGCTATTACCTCTAAGGACGAAACATCAAAAGAGACCATAATCCTTAGCCGTCGCGAAAAAGAAATCCTTCGTTTGATTGGCGATGGGAAATCATCACACGAAATTGCCGATATACTTAACATTGGCAAAACAACGGTTGACACACATCGAAAAAACCTCATGAAAAAAATAAACATCAAAGGGCGTACAGAATTAATACGTTTTGCTGTTGAACGCAAGTATGACTTTTAACAAATCCCTACTCCGAAAATTAATTAAAAAATCCCTACAAATAGGGATTTTTTTTTGTTAACACTTTTCGAAATTTGAACTATAATCTTATGATAAATAAGAGAGTTAGATTAAACCAAAACCCTGCCCAAAACAATCTTTGTGGTATTTGATTGATAAAGGGCAGGTTTTAACTCAGTTTTGGCAGTAATAAATCATAATAATGAAAGTCATGAAATCAGTGAAAACCAATACTCATTATGCCGAAACCAAATCAGACCAGATGACAATGGTATTTCTTAAAGTTATCCTTGCATCTGGTATAATAATTATAGGATGTGAACTTTATGTATTACTGAAACTATAAACCAAACTAACAACTAACAATTTTCCTATCAACCCTCTTGTTTGTTCGGGAAAATATAACGCAAGAGGTGTTGTTAGGATTAAAGCCAAAAGAAAGATTCTAAGCCAAAATAAATTAATATGGAATTAAAATATGATTACTGGACAGGTCCGTTTGAAGATGTAAAAGGATCCTTGGTTCGAAACATTTCACAATACAGCATTAGTAATAATGCAATAAAAATCGGTATAACCACCGATCCTGAAAGAAGAATACAGGAGCATCGAAGAAGTAATCTGGGTTGGAAAAGAATGGTAGTAAAATACCAGACAAGTTCAGTAAGTTACATAAACGTTATTGAGGAAATATTAATTAACTATCACTGGGAATATGTAAATAATGAAAAAAGCATATTTAGCCAAGCTGAGTTTTATTATTTGTATATCCTTATAAAATAACCCTAAACCAAAAATTATGTGTTGGACTAATGTAGAAAACAAATGTAAAGCCATTTATCAATATCAATTCATAAATGGTAAAAACCCTGAGGATAGAAAAACGATGATAAGGCTTATTGCAGATGAGTTTCCCGACTATCCGAGAATGAAAATTGCTCACGCAGTAGACCGATGCATCATCACTTATGTTGAACCTATGAGTCCGACTACCTTTTTAACTTTCGTACAAAACTATCTGCGATAAATACATTATCAATAAAACCCAACTATTAAATCAAAGCCACATTAAAATGTGGCTGTTTTTTTTATCCATAATCAATAATCTAAACATCATATTTCTGTAATTTATACCGCTTCGCTCCATACAATTCGCGCTTTGCGCTCGGGTCATAATTTGAAAATAATTATATTTGCTTAAAAATATTC
>DBIH01000126.1 GCA_002296885.1 Flavobacterium sp. UBA807
GTTTCGGTATCCAAGGGCTGAAGCGTTCTCAGATCAATCAAATCAGCGCTAATATCTGAATGTTTTGCCAATGTTTCTAAAGCCCAATGCACTCCGGCACCAAATGAAATAATCGTTACCTGAGTTCCTTCTTTCAATATAGCTGCTTTTCCAAACGGAATGGTGTAATAATCAGTCGGCACATCCTGATAAACCGAACGGTACAATTGCTTGTGTTCAAAGTACATCACCGGATTAGGGTCGTTGATCGCTGTATTCAATAAACCTTTAGCATCATAAGGAAATGCCGGATAAACCACTTTCAATCCCGGAGTTTTAGTAAACCAGGCTTCATTGGTCTGTGAATGGAAAGGTCCTGCCTGGGTTCCGCCACCACAAGGCATACGCACTACTACATCGGCCTTTTCATTCCAACGGTAATGTTGCTTTGCCAAAAGATTTACAATTGGATTGAATCCTGTTGAAACGAAATCGGCAAACTGCATTTCAACCACTGCTTTGTGTCCATTGATAGACAATCCCATTCCTGCAGAAACTACAGCGCTTTCACAGATCGGTGTGTTGCGTACTCTTTCTTTTCCAAACTGTACCACAAAGCCATCCGTAATCTTAAATGCCCCTCCATATTCAGCTATGTCCTGCCCCATAATCACAAGATTATCATGGCGTTCCATCGACTGTCTTAAGGCATTCGAAATGGCGTCAACAACACGAATGTTTTCTGTTTTATCAGAAGGGCTAACTTTTTCAAAATCATAAGGTTTATAAACATCACCTAATTCTTCTTCTAAACTTGCAATAATATCTGGCTCTGCTTGGGTAATTGCCCAATTTTCATCTATTTCTTTCTTGATGGCTTTGGTAATTTTCTCATCTTCTTCATCAGAAAGAACACTGATTCTTTGCAGATATTCTTTATAATTTGAAATCGGATCTTTAACCGCCCACATATCCATTAATTCCTGCGGAACATATTTTGTCCCACTCGCTTCTTCATGCCCACGCATTCTAAAAGTCTTAAACTCCAATAACACCGGACGTGGATTATCAACCATCGATGCTTTTAATTCAGCTATTTTGGTGTATACATCAAGAATGTTATTCCCGTCAATGATGTGGCTTTCCATTCCGTAACCAATTCCTTTATCGGCAAGGTTTTCACAACGGTATTGTTCGTTTGTCGGAGTTGAAAGTCCGTAGCCATTATTCTCAATGATGAACAAGACAGGCAAATCCCATACAGCAGCAATGTTCAGTGCCTCGTGAAAATCTCCTTCTGAAGTCGCCCCTTCTCCGGTAAAGACAGCCGTAACTTTTCCGTTCTTTTTCAGTTTGTTGGCTAAGGCAATTCCATCGGCAACACCCATTTGTGGCCCTAAATGCGAAATCATTCCGATGATTTTGAATTCCTGTGTACCAAAATGAAAACTTCTGTCTCGTCCTTTTGTAAAACCGGCTTTCTTTCCCTGCCATTGCGAGAACAATCGGTGCAACGGAATATCACGACCGGTAAAAACACCAAGATTTCTATGCATGGGAAGAATGTATTCGTCTTTGTCCAAAGCAGCAGTTATTCCAACAGAAATCGCTTCCTGACCAATACCTGAAAACCATTTGGATACTTTGCCCTGACGCAACAGGATGAGCATCTTTTCTTCTATTAGCCTTGGTTTTAATAATCTTTTATATAAGTCCAATAACTGAACATTGGATAAATCTTTTCTGTCGAAATTCATGTGTTTGTTTTTAAGCACGGCAAAAATATGAAAACGATTAGGAATCTAATAGTAATTATTCAACATAAATTTTTAATATTGTTATTGGAAAACTTTATTTTATTCATACATCAATCTAATGAAATATATACTGATTTGCATCCTCGCCTTTTTTGTAATCTGTTGTAGCAAATCAACTTTTAATCCCGAGTGGACTAAGAAAACCGCTCCATCAACTTATACAGCACGTTTTGAAACATCCAAAGGAAATTTCGACATTGAGATTACCCGCAAATGGTCGCCAGCGGCAGCCGATCGCTTGTATCAGGCATTGACCCATCACTTTTATGACAATCAGTATTTTTATAGGGTTGTGCCCAATTTTGTAGTGCAGTTCGGAAACATAGATACAATTGTTTACAAAAAATGGGAGAAATTTAAAGTGCCAGATGAGCCTGTCCTTAAGAGCAACCTAAAAGGCTATGTGAGTTATGCAAGAGATGGAAAAGAAACCCGCGGAAATGATTTGTTCATCAATCTAAAAGACAATGTCAGGCTGGATACTGTTAGCCCTAAAGATGTACGAGGCTATCCTCCTTTCGGTTATGTGACCAATGGTATGGATGTGGTTGAAAAATTATATTCGGGCTATGGTAATAAAACCCTTGATGCATACGATTCGCTAAGTGCCAACCGCAAAAAATACCTGGCGCTTTTCCCAAAACTCGACTCCATTAAAAAAGCATACATCATAAAGGATAAATAATTCAATCTTATCATTCCATTAACAAACAAACCGTTTAAAAGCTCTATCTTTGCGCCTTTAAAAACGGGAAGCTTCCCAAAAAACGTAATATTATGCAACAAATCCCAAGTGTTGACTTACGTGATTTCCTGTCGGATGATCCGGCACGTAAACAAAAGTTTGTAAATGAAATCGGAAAAGCCTACGAAGACATCGGCTTCGTAGCATTGAAAGGTCATTTTTTAGATGACAAACTGGTAGAGAGTTTATACGATGAAGTCCGCGACTTCTTCAACCTTCCGCTCGAAACCAAAAAAAAGTATGAAATCCCCGGAATTGGCGGACAGAGAGGTTATGTTTCCTTCGGAAAAGAATCAGCCAAAGGTCGTTCTGCAGGTGATTTAAAAGAGTTTTGGCATTTTGGACAGTACGTTAGCGAAGGTTCCAAATATGCCGGTCAGTATCCTGACAATGTAGAAGTTTCTGAATTGCCTAAGTTTAATACTGTTGGCAAAGAAGCTTACAAAATGATTGAAAAAACCGGAGTTTATGTGTTAAGAGCTTTGGCTCTACATCTTGGTTTGGATGAATTCTACTTTGACCAATTCGTAAAAGACGGAAACAGCATCCTGCGACCAATTCATTACCCACCAATTACCGATGAACCTAAAGACGGAGCCGTTCGTGCTGCAGCACATGGCGACATCAACCTGATTACGCTTTTAATGGGTGCTCAGGGCAAAGGTTTACAGGTAATGAACCATGACGGTGAATGGGTTGACGCGATGGCTGAACCAGACGAATTGATGATAAATGTTGGAGATATGTTGTCAAGACATACCAATAACCGATTAAAATCAACAATCCACCAAGTAGTAAATCCTGCAAGGGAATTATGGGGTTCATCCCGATATTCTATTCCGTTTTTCATGCACCCAGTAAGTGATATGTCATTAAATTGTTTGCCCGAATGTATTGATGCTGAACATCCTAAACAATATGAAGATACAACCGCTGGTGAATTCCTTCACGAAAGATTGGTAGAATTAGGCTTAATCAAAAAATAAATCTATATCTTTGAACTTAGTAATTTCCAAATCTCGATTGGCGTCGAGGTTTGGATTTTTACTTTTTGCATTTTTTACACATGGATTTACAAGATCAACTAAAAAAACTTTTTCCCGACCATCAGCCTTCTAACGAACCTGAAGTTGTTGAGCAACATGACCATGAATTATTCATTCAAAAAGAACCAATGATCTGCAAGTATGAAAAACGTAAAGGTAAAGCCACAACCATCATCGAAGGTTACGAAGGAAGCGATGAAGATTTCAAACTTTTGGCTAAAGAATTAAAAACCAAACTCAGTGTTGGCGGAACTTTTAAAGACGGAGCAATCATCATTCAGGGCGATTACCGCGATAAAATAATGAACTTACTCAAAGACAAAGGCTTTAAAACAAAGCGTGTCGGAGGATAAAAATAATTAAGAATAAAATAAATTACCAACCATGATTAAATCATCAGAATTAATATTAAACCCAGACGGAAGCGTTTATCACTTAAACCTGAGACCCGAACATATTGCACACGACATCATCTTCGTAGGAGACCAAAACCGTGTTGAAAAAATCACACAGTTCTTTGATAAGATAGAATTCTCTACACAAAAACGCGAATTCAAAACCCAAACCGGAATATACAAAGGCAAAAGAATTACCGTAATGTCAACCGGAATTGGTCCGGATAACATCGATATTACGATGAACGAACTCGATGCCTTGGTCAATATCGATTTGGAAACGCGTAAACCAAAGAAAGAATTGACTTCTTTAAATATTGTGCGCATCGGAACTTCGGGTTCATTACAGAATGATATTCCGGTTGACAGCTTCGTAATGGGCGAATTTGGCTTGGGCTTGGATAATATGATGCGTTCGTATTTAATTGAAGATATCGTTGAAAAAGACATGGAAAAAGCCTTCATCAAACACACCAACTGGGATTTGAAAAAAGGAACGCCATACATTTTTGCTTGTTCCGAGGCAATGAAAAACAAATTCGACAGCGACCAAATTCACAAGGGAATTACTGGAACTGCCGGAGGTTTTTACGGACCACAAGGCCGTGTGCTACGTCTTGAAATTCAGGATCCTGAACTAAACAGCAAGATGGATAACTTTAAATTCGGCGATACCCGAATGGCAAATCTCGAAATGGAAACCTCCGCTATTTATGGCCTTGGCAAGCTTTTGGGACACAACTGTCTTTCATTAAATGCAATCATTGCCAATCGCGCCAACGGAACTTTTAGTGACGATCCGTACAAAGCGGTTGATGCCTTGATTCAGTATACCTTAGGAAAGTTTGCAGAGTAATTTTAGGAGCTAATCCCGCTGTCGCGAGTCGCTTTTTTCTGGTTCTCGATACTTTTGTTTCCTTCGGCTGTCACTTTCACTCAAGTCGTCACTTCGAGTGTCTCGTCGTTTGAGACGAGATGTATCGAGAAGCGAAACAAAAACTCGAACTGACGAAAAAGAGCTCCAACAATCGCTCCATCGGGGCTAAAAAAATTTCAAATGGACTTAATTCTTGAAACCGAACGCCTCACTATGCGCCCATTAGAGCTTTCTGATGTTGATGGTTTCTTTGCTATGAATGATAATCCGAATGTGAATATTTATCTTCGAAATCCTGTCAGGACTAAAGCTGAAGCAGAAGCCTATGTTCAGAAAATCATCAATGAATATCATAGAAACGGCATATCTCGGTTTGCTGTATTTCTAAAAGAGAACAAAAGGCTTATTGGTTTTTCAGGACTTAAATACAGAGACACAGAAGAAAACGGCTATAACAATTTCTATGACTTGGGCTATCGTTTTGCTGAAGACCAATGGCGAAAAGGTTTTGCTACCGAAGCCGCACTTGCTTGGCTCGATTACGGATTCAACACGATGAACCTTCCTGTCATCCATGCTTCTGCCGTCAGTGATAATGTTGGTTCAAATACCGTTTTACGTAAACTTGGCTTTGAGTTCACCAATGAATATATGGTAAATAATTCACTGCACAGTTGGTACAAATTTGGCAAACACAATTTTAAAAGATGAACCTAATTCTCGAAACGGAAAGATTGTTATTTCGCCCATTAGAACTTTCTGATGCTGAAGACATGTTTGCTATGGATAAAAATCCGGCGGTACATAAATACCTCTGGCAGAAACCTTTTCAGGATATAGAAGAAAGCATCAAAATAATACAATACGTAAGAGAGCAATACGAAGCCAACAACATTGGACGTTTTGCAACAATCATAAAGCAAACCGGAGAGTTCATCGGCTGGACGGGAATAAAGTTTGTTGACAACCATATCGAAAACGGAAACACCAATTTTTTTGATTACGGTTACAGGCTAAATGAAAAATTCTGGGGAAAAGGCTATGCTACCGAAGCAACAAAACTTTGGCTTGATTATGGTCTGAACCAAATGAACATTGACAAAATACACGCTTACACTCATGGTGAAAACATTGCCTCGAATACCGTTTTAAAAAAGACAGGCATGACCTTCATGGAAACCTACATTGCTGAAGATGGTGTAAAATGGAACTGGTGGTTAATTGAAAAAAAACAAGAACATAGAATATAGAAAAAAGAAAATAAACATTATTCAGAAAAGTCTATTCTCCATACTCTATTTTCTTTAATCTTTAAAAATATGAAAACAGTAAAAATAGCAGGTGTTCCCGAGCATTTCAACCTGCCTTGGCAAATGTGCATTGAAAATGGTGAATTTTCAGCACTCGGAATCGATTTGCAATGGACCGATATTCCTGAAGGAACCGGCAAGATGTGTCAAATGCTTCGCGAAGGAGAAACCGATATTGCTGTGATTTTAACGGAAGGAATTGTCAAAGATATAGTGGCAGGAAACGATTGCTCTATTGTACAGGTGTATGTCGAAAGTCCTTTGATTTGGGGAATCCATGTGGCTGCTAACTCAAAATACAATTCACTTGCAGATTTAGAAAACACCAAAGTCGCGATTTCCCGTTTGGGTTCGGGCTCACATCTCATGGCTTATGTAAACGCTAAAAATCAAAACTGGAATACCGAAAAACTGCAGTTTGAAATCGTTAATACCATTGACGGTGCGGTTGAAGCGTTGACTAATGGCAGTGCCGATTACTTTATGTGGGAACGCTTTATGACCAAACCACTCGTAGACAAAGGAATATTTCGAAGAGTTGCCGATTGCCCAACTCCATGGCCGTGTTTTGTGATTGCGGTGCGAAACCAATTTCTCGAAGCCAACAAACAAACAATGGCTTTAATTTTGGAAACAATAAACAATACCACCATCGAATTTAAGGATATTCCAAGCATTGACAGGACATTAGCTTCTAAATACCATCAAAAAACGGAAGACATAAGGGAATGGTTATCGCTTACCAAATGGTCACAAAAACCACTGGAAGAAAAAGTGTTAAACAATATCCAAAATCAATTATTCGACCTTAAAATAATCGATAAAAAAGGTACTTTTGCTGAAATAGTAAAAGTCGTTTAGCTTTTGCCATTGGCATTATGATAAAATCAGCGAAGCTTACTTATCAGAAACTCAAAGAGAAGTTCAGGATAAAAAGTCCATGGGACATGATTATCATTTT
>DBIH01000186.1 GCA_002296885.1 Flavobacterium sp. UBA807
GCCATATCAACAATACGTTTGATGACTTTTAAATGTGCTTTTGGGAAATAGGACTTTCTAAATTGCCAAATGTCGATGATGTCTCCGTTTAATACTAAAATCTTTGGCTTGATAGAGGATAAATAGTAGCTCAGTTCGTGGGCATGTGAACCAAAAGTTCCTAAATGAACATCTGAAATCACAACTAAATCTAATTTTCTTTTTTTCAAAATAAATGAATTTAGAGTTTAGCAAATTAAAAAACTCAAGGTTAATTGAATTAAAAGTTAATGTTATCAAATCCATATCTTTATATTGAATAAGAAAACTTTGCAACTTCGTTACTTTGCTACTTTATAACTTAATCCTATATTTGTTTTAAAACGAAACGACATGGCCGGAAATAGCTACGGAACACTTTTTAAACTGACCACTTTTGGCGAATCACACGGCGAAGCCTTAGGCGGAATTATTGATGGTTGTCCAGCCGGAATCACACTTGATTTAGATGCAATTCAGTCAGAAATGCAACGTAGAAAACCTGGTCAGTCTTCTATTGTTACCCAACGAAAAGAAGAAGATGAAGTACAGTTTCTCTCTGGCTTATTTGAAGGCAAAACTACCGGAACTCCCATAGGATTTATCATTCCGAATACTAATCAGAAGTCGGATGATTATTCCCATATAAAAGACAGTTATCGTCCAAGCCATGCCGATTATGTTTACGAAAAGAAATATGGCATCCGTGATTATCGCGGTGGCGGAAGAAGCTCCGCACGCGAAACAGCCTGTAGAGTTGTAGCCGGAGCGATTGCCAAGCAAATCCTGTCGAATATAAAAATCAATGCTTTTGTTTCTTCGGTTGGTGAAATATTTATTGACAAACCCTATCAGGATTTAGATTTCTCATTAACCGAAACGAATGCTGTCCGTTGTCCCGATTTGGCTACAGCCGAAAAAATGGAAAACTATATCAAAGAAATCCGCAAAGAAGGCGATACCGTTGGAGGAACAATTACATGTGTTTTGCAAAACGTTCCGATTGGTTTGGGTGAACCGGTTTTTGATAAATTGCATGCCGAACTCGGTAAAGCCATGCTTTCTATCAATGCGGTAAAAGGATTTGAATTCGGTAGCGGATTTTGTGGTGCCCGAATGAAAGGCAGCGAACACAACGATTTATACAACGAAGACGGAACCACAAAGACCAACCTTTCGGGCGGAATTCAGGGCGGAATCTCCAACGGAATGGATATTTATTTCAGGGTTGCTTTCAAACCCGTGGCAACATTAATCCAAAAACAGGAAGTGCTGACCAACGAAAATAAATTGGTTGAACAACAAGGAAAAGGGCGACACGATCCGTGCGTTGTTCCCCGTGCAGTGCCTATTGTCGAAGCAATGGCGGCAATAGTTTTGGCTGATTTTTATTTATTAAACAAAGTTTATAATACTGATTTTTAGAAGCTGTTTCCCGCTATACGTTCCAATCTTTTTTATTGTTTTGTCACATCGAGCGCAGTCGAGATGCTTATTTTAAATACAATAAAAAAGGATTTCCACTGCTATCGGGGCTAGGCTTTTTATAAACAAGAAATTCATCTTATGACTACAACACAAACTCAAAAAAAATCATTTCTTTCCAATCTTACCGTTCAGATTCTTATCGCAATGCTTCTCGGAGCATTGCTTGGCATTTTTATCCATAATAATTATGCTGAGGATACTGCCAAAAGCTTCAGTGACAACATCAAAATGCTGGCAACCATTTTCATTCGATTGGTGCAAATGATTATTTCGCCTTTGGTGTTTACGACATTGGTTGTCGGGATTGCCAAATTGGGCGACATTAAAGCAGTCGGAAGAATAGGAGGAAAGGCATTAGGTTGGTTTTTCACGGCTTCATTTATTTCTTTGCTCATAGGAATGTTTTGGGTAAATACACTTCAACCGGGAGTCGGTCTGAAATTAGGTAATATTGATGTTTCTACAGCAACAGAAGTTGTTGAAAAAACAGACGGTTTCTCAGCCCAGAATTTTGTCGAGCATATTATTCCGAAAAGTATCATTGAAGCTATGGCAAACAATGAAATATTGCAGATTGTAATCTTTTCAATTTTCTTCGGATTAGCGGCAGCATCGATAGGAGCTACAGCCAAACCAGTTGTTAATGCACTGGATAAAGCTTCTCACATCATTTTAAAAATGGTTAACTATGTAATGAAGTTTGCTCCGATAGGTGTTTTTGGAGCTATAGCCGGAGTTTTTGCTATCCGTGATTTAAATGATTTATTGCTTACGTATGCCAAATTTTTCGGTTCATTCCTAATTGGAATTTCAACACTTTGGATAGTACTGCTTTTAATTGGATATATTTTTCTCAAAAATTCTATGTCAAAATTATTGAAACACATTGTCAGTCCATTGATAATAGCATTTGGAACTACAAGTTCTGAAGCTGTTTTCCCAAAATTGACAGAAGAATTGGAAAGTTTTGGCATAAAAGATAAGATAGTTTCCTTTATGCTACCCCTTGGATATTCCTTCAATCTTGACGGTAGCATGATGTACATGACTTTTGCCAGTATTTTTATTGCACAGGCTTATGGTGTATCACTTGATTTCGGCACACAAATGACAATGCTTGTTGTCTTAATGCTTACCAGTAAAGGAATTGCAGGTGTTCCAAGAGCAAGTTTGGTCGTGGTTGCAGCAACATGTGGAATGTTTAAAATTCCCGTTGAAGGTATCGCTTTAATACTGCCTATCGATCACTTTTGCGATATGTTCAGAAGTGCTACAAATGTACTTGGTAATGCCTTAGCAACTTCTGTTGTTGGCAAATGGGAAAAAGAATAATTTTTATTTAAAAAATAAGTTTTATATTTGGGCAACTTTAACAATAAAATAATCATTCTATGAAAAAAATTACTTTACTGATAGTAATACTATTAGCATCTTTTAGTATCCAGGCACAATCGGATATTTATAACGCTTTGACACAAAATGGGGGTACATCTCAAAATGGGCGTGCGCCTCAAGGAGCAAGACCGGCAGGAAGAAGCGTTTGGTTGATTACACCTACAGAAATGGCAGCTTCAGGTATGCCTGCTGGACATGTTGTTTCACTTGGATTTTTGTATTCTGTAGCTCATAATGCCGGAATTACAGGAACTATCACAATTTATTTGCAAAACACTACTAATACAACTAATACCAAAAGTACAACTTGGGCAACAGCTATTACAGGAATGACGATGGTTAGTACGGGTGCTGTTACATTGCCTTCAACAACAGGAACTTTTGACATCCCTTTTGTAGGTGGTACTTGGTTTGACTACACAGGTGGAGGTTTGTATGTAGCTTTTGACTATCAAAACTTTTCAAATCCTGTAGCTACTACGGCAAGTACTGCTTTATGTAACACTGATTTAACAGGTGGTATTATTGGTGCTATGGCAGCTGCCGGGGCAACAACACCTCCAACAACCCTTACAGCTTCTGCTTTTAGACCTCACACTCGTCTTGGAATACAAGTATCTTGTGCAAGACCAACCAATCTTTCTGCAAATAATGCTACATTTTCAACTGCAGATTTATCATTTACCAACACTGGTGGAACTACAGACTTAGAATATGGAGCTTATGGATATACTCAAGGTTCAGGTACAACTTTAACAAATGTTACTTCTCCTTATACACTTAACGGATTATCACCTTCATCAGTTTATGATTTTTATGTTAAAAGTAATTGTGGTGCGGGTAATTCAAGTATCTGGAATGGACCATATGCATTCAATACTCTTTTCACTACAGTTGATCCAACCTATATTGAAAGTTTTGAACAAGACATTTTACCATTCGTTGGTTGGTTAGCAATTCCGGATAATACTGCTGATTCGTGGTTTATCAACAATGGCTTGGCACAAGACGGAAGTTTTACTACAGCTTCTATTGCTCCAACTGCAGCAGCAGCTGACGCGCGTATGTTCTCAAGAGGTGTTAATCTTGTTGCTGGAGCAACGGTAGATGTAAGTTTTTATATCGAAAACTTTGTGAGTTCTTCTACTAATACAGGGAACTATGAGTTGACTTATGGAAATGCTCAGACAGCTGCTTCTCAAACAACAGTTGTAGGAAGTGAGACAGGTATTAGTAATGCAACATATGTTCAAAAAACATACAGTTTCACAGCTCCTTCTACAGGAACATTTTACTTTGCGTTTCATAACACTTCACCGCTTAATGCAGCTGGAACTCACGCATTGTTAGTTGACAACTTCGTTGTAACACAAACATTGAAAAACAATGAATATTTAGCATCTAAATTGAATGTCTATCCAAACCCTGCGAAGAATGTTATCAATTTCTCTAACGATGTGAATGCAGTAGTTAGCAGAATTGAAATGACTGACTTAAACGGAAGAGTAGTTAAAACTGAATCTGTAAATGCTACAAGCGGTCAGGTTTCTATCAGCGATTTATCTACAGGTGTTTACATGATGAAAATCATAACTGACCAAGGTTTAGCAGTTAAGAAAATTGTAAAAGAATAATTTATACTTTTATATAAATCAAAAACGACTAAGGAAACTTAGTCGTTTTTTTATTCTAAAAATTTAGATTTTAGTTCCGAAGTCGGAATCATGCAACTCTCTTTTTTGCCAAACCATTTGTATCTGTTTCTGGCAACATAATCATAAATTTTATCTAACATGGTTTTTGGAAGAATTGAAAACACAAGTAAGCATTTATGAATTCCGCTTATTTCTTTCAGTATTTTAAAAGCAACATCTGACTTGCAATAATAAGTATCTGGAGGTTCGTATAAAATGGTGCTGTCAAATGTTGAAGTTGAAATCCCAATATGACAGATAATTTTTTGTCCTAATTCCGATTGAAGCTGAACAAAACGGAAGACGTCTTTTTTATCATGTTTTATGACAAACTGGACAGAAGAATCACAAAGATTGCAAACTCCGTCAAACAGGATTATTTTTTTTTCTTTTGGTAATTCAGAGATTTCCATTTTATTTATTTAGCCTGAACATATTCGAGTTCTTCTAAGCTTATTTTGGAAGTAAAAATTCCATAATTTACAATGGCTTTGTTCTTTTCAATCCTATCTATTGTTCCGATAGATTTACCATCAGTCATCCTAACTCGGTCACCAATTTTTAAAACAACTTTAGGTTTTTCAGCTTCTGTTTTTTGAGCTTTGATTTTCTTTTCTTTCTTGGCAACACGAATTTCCTCAACCTTAACTTTGACTTCTTCAATTACCTTTTTCTGAATGATTTCTTTTTCCTTTTTCTCTTTTACAGTGGCTTTTTTACGCTTGGAATTTTCTATTTCTACCATCTTTAAAAACTCGCCAATCAAAACCTTTTTGTCTTTATTATTAAAGTATCTTTCCGAAATATCATCAATCTTTTGACCTAAGTAAATAAGGCGTTGATTAGCATCGTATAATTCCTGATAGCGTTCTAGTTTTTCCTGTATTTTAGAATTTATAGCTTCCATTTTTTTTCCTTCTTCCCGGGCTTTGCTTTCTTCTTCTTTGAGGTTTAAAGAAGTTTTTTCAAGTTTGGAACGCTCCTTCTGAAGTGTGGCTATGGTTTTGTCAAAGCGTACTTTCCCAACTTCAATTTTCTTTTTTGCCCGATTGATCAATCCGAACGGAATGCCATTTTTCTGAGCAACTTCAAAGGTGAATGAACTTCCCGCCTGACCAAGAATCAACTTGTACATTGGCTCCAATGACTTTTCGTCAAACAACATATTCGCATTGGAGGCAAAAGGTAATTCATTCGCTAACATTTTCAAGTTGGAATAATGCGTGGTGATAATCCCAAAAGCTTCCCGATGATAGAATTCTTCAAGAAATATTTCTGCCAGTGCACCGCCTAATTCAGGGTCGGAGCCGGTTCCGAATTCGTCAATAAGGAACAATGTTTTAGCATTACATTTTTTCAAAAAATAATTCATGTTCTTTAAGCGATAACTATAAGTACTTAAATGATTTTCTATTGATTGATTGTCCCCGATATCCGTAAGGATTCTGTCAAACAGGAAAGTTGAGCTTCGTTCGTGAACCGGAATCAAAATTCCGCATTGCAGCATCAATTGTAATAATCCGACTGTTTTTAAAGAAATAGTTTTTCCGCCGGCATTGGGTCCTGATATTACAATAATCCTGCTTTGATTGTTAAGCTCTATGGTTTGAGGAAAAGTCTTTTCTTTCTTCTCCTGATTATTCAAAAATAAAATAGGATGAAAAGCATCCCTGAAATACAATTTCTTTTCGTCTGTAATTGTTGGTAGGATTGCGTTGATTTTGTTGGCGTATTTTGCTTTTGC
>DBIH01000278.1 GCA_002296885.1 Flavobacterium sp. UBA807
TGTTTTAACAATTCGTTTGTAGTGGTTATAGTTGGCGTTGCTTGAATTTGTCTAGTTGGTCTAGCAGGTGGAATATTGCTTACACCCAATTGTCTTGTCCGTATTGCTCCTGCAAGGTCTTCACCATACTCTACTTTAAGCCGTACTTTCCTGTCCTCAACAATAGTTTTCGGCAATCCTAAGTGTAATGCAGCTTCACGAGAAGGTATTTTATCTCTCATACTCTCAAGAAGATATAGATCTTTTTCATCGTTCCATTGCACGGCATTATTTCTATTTGGGTCAAGCCTTCTACTACGTTGCCTTAGAAGTGCAGGGCCACTAATATTTGTATCTGGGAATGAACGTCGAAATTTTTGTTCCAACTCTTTTACACTAAGTCTTGAGTTCTGTTCTAACCATTGATTTTGTCTTTCTGTATAATTATGTGATCTAATTCCTGTACTGGGTCGAAGGTGAGTAAACTGAGCATAGAAAACTTCAACTGATATTGCTCCGAAACGCTCAGTGAATTCTTTTTTCACTTTAGTTCTCTTTTCATTAAGCCGTTCGCGGATAAAGTTTTTCTTTTCTTCAGTCCACTTGTAAGGTTGTCTTGTAGCCATAAGCACAATGTATGGCCAATAATCAAAAGATGCAAATCAAAACATCTATTCCAGAAAAAATCGCACTAAATCGAAAATTTAAAAATAATCACTTTCAAAGTTTGCATATAGTTAAAATCAAAGAACAAATTTAAGTGGCCATTATCCTTTTAACCTTTATCACGGTATTCCGGCTAACACCATGTAGCTTACAACACTCCGTCAATGAACTCCCTTTCTTCAAATCCGCAATCAACTTAGGATACTTCTTCTTCAAGTCGCTAATATCTTCCACACCTTCTGGCCTTCCCATTCTCTTTCCTTTCCGTCGGGCTTCTGCAAGACCAGATTTAATCCGTTCAGAAAGTATCCGCTTCTCTTCTTGGGCTAGCTCACTATAAATAGCAATGATGATGTTAGTGACGAAACTTTCATTTCCGTTTTCATCAATAGATTCAAGACCACCGATATTTTTAAAAACTACTGCTATCTTCTTGCGATGAAGCTGATCTATTGTATTTCGGATGTCACGAGCGTTTCTTCCGATCCTTGAGATTTCGGTCACGATTACTTTCTGAAACTCGTTCTGGTTAGCAGAAGCAAGAAGCTCCTGCAAATCCTGCCTGTCGGCAAGTGTTTTAGTTCCTGTAATCTTCGTGGCAATTACCTTTGTAATCATATAACCCTTCTGCTTGCAATATACTGTCAGATCTGAAATCTGCCGATCATAATCTTGCTGTGCAGTTGAAACACGGATGAATAAGCAGGCCTTAGTCTTGTTTGTGAAAGTTTTCATTTAGTGAAAATAGCAGAAAGTATCTAAAGGGAAATATTTCTCTACCAGACATTTTAAAAAAAAACATGTACGGCTTGATTTTAATTTAGCCATACATGCTTAATTGTAACTCCTCATCGGATTGATTATTAGTAAATGGCTTTTATTTAATTGAGACTCCTTATTGGATTGATTTTATAGCGATCGTAGCTATGCCATGTCGTAATTATTTTTGAATACTGCTTTTCTTTTATTCAAGCAACCATTTAAAACCGCTTCATATACATTACATGCTCACAAGAAGCCTGCACATAACCAGACAGCAAACCGAAATGATCTTCCGTTTCTTTGTTGTTATCAATGTATCGGAAAATTAACCGCCTCAATTTTATTCCTTCGATGACAACTTCTTTTCGCTCTTTCATCAGAACCATACCTTGGTTTTCGTATACTTCCTTCACTTTGAGGAATTCACCATGACCATCGATAGCTTGTGGACTTCCTGCAGCTCGATGGTATTCATAATATACAGAAATATCCTTCATTGACTTCCCGTCACTACGAATTATTTCCGCAAGCTCTTTTTTCATTTCCGGAATATGCCACGTTCTTGCAACCTCTTTACCATTTAAGTTTACAACTGCTGTTTCTGGAATGCCTCCAGATGCAGAGTAAATTGGTTTGACAATAAATATTTGATTTTTCATTTGATGTATTTTATATTTTGTTAGATTTAATACTTGTATCACTTTTATCTTTATAATGAAATAAATATGCTTTAGTGTTTTTCCCATTGAAGGATTAACCCATTATAATTGTCGTCGGGAATTTTGCTATGTCTTTCCAAGAACCCGATGTTAGCAATTGCCAAAACACCTTCTGCCTGAGTTTGCCAAATTCCGCTACTTCCCCAATGTTCAAGTTGTCCAACAGCATTGGCGTATAATTTATTTCGATCCTTTTCATTTGAAGCTAACCAGTCAGATTCCCAACCTTCGAGCATGTCGAGCACTAAATCCATTATAAATTCTAAATTGTCCTTAGGGATTATAATACCTATTCCGCCTTCAGAATCGTTCTTGTAAAAAGCTCCAATTGACACCAACTTTACAAGAGGTGTAGGAGGTAAAAAAAACTTACTCATTCTATTTGTCTGTTCGATTTTCATAAGTGCCAATTTTTTAAGATTATTTACGCGAGTATAGAAGTAACCGGAATCCCTTGGCTCAGGCTAAGAGAAGTTTTCCCCTAATTTTCCCCCTATGAACACATAAGCTGATCGTAACCAGCTACAAAATTTCAGACACTTTCATAGGCATACGCCTGTCTTGTTTCAATCAACCTCTGTTCATATAAACAGAAGTTACTTCACTTGGACAATTTGTCCATTTCATTCCGGCGAAACAACCCGGTTGCCATGAAATATTAAAATCAGAACCAACAGCGTTCGTAAATATTTCACAACTCACTATTTCCCTTACTCTATTAAATTCTACACTCGTATGAACCGTGAAACACTGTACATCAATAATGAAGCTCAGGTCAAGTCACTTGAAAAGAAGATCGATGATCTTTACAATATCATCGAAAAGTTCATCGCCGAAAAACAAAGCATTGGTGATTGGATGAATGAAGAACTGACCATGAATATCACCGGGCTAGGTAAGACTAAACTTTATGAGTTACGGAATACCGGAAAAGTCAGGAGTTCCAGTCTTACAGAGCGTAAATTGTTTTACAGGCGAAGTGATTTAGAACGGCTATTGAATAAGAACCAGAAATGAAAATATAAATGATAGGCACATTATGCTCCATACGATTCTTCTTGAATTACAGGGCACAAAAGAATGAAACTAAAGTTCCCATCTGTTTGCGGATAAACGTTAACCGGAAAAAAGCAGAGCTCTTTCTCAATCAATATATCGATCCAAAGTTCTGGGATGATAATAAGGAGCGTGTGATCGTTCAGAAAAAAAGCGATGGATTTATTAACCACAGCTTAAATGAAATCGATAATAAGATCACCGAAATTGTATGGGAACTAGAAGAAGCGAAAGAAGTTGTAACTGCAAAAATTGTAATGCAAAGACTCACCGGTAAGAGTAAGCATAGTAAAAACTCCGTCTTGCTTTTTATTGATCGATTCATTGAAGAAGCTAAAGCCAAGGGCGAGTTGACCAAGGTTGTGATTATGCAATATAAGACTATGCGGATTCACCTATCAAATTATATAAAGTCCACAGGCAGAGATGAAATTATGCTTTCACAGCTTAAACGATCAGACTTGGACGGCTTTGAACATCATCTGCTAACATACATTCATCCAACACTAAAACGCGCCATGAATCGAAACACCTCAAACAAATATATGGTGAGGTTAAAGACAGTAATACATAACGCTATCAGGAAACAAATAATCACAGCAAATCCATATGATGGATTTAAAATAAAAAACGTAAAAGTGGAAAAAACCTTTTTAACGTCAGAAGAACTAGAACAATTAAAAGTTCATGATCTTAGCGGAAACGAAAGTTTAATTCGAGTTAGAGATTTCTTTTTATTCAGTGTTTATACGGGGCTACGATTCTCTGATGCCATTGCATTGAAAGATGATAACATAAAAAAAGCAAAGAAAGGCAGACTATGGCTACTAAGTACTCAGAAGAAAACGAACGATCCAATTGAGATTCCAATGTTTGAACAAGCAAAAGAGATCTATGATAAATACGAAGCTCATAGATTAGCTACCGGATTCGTCTTGCCGCGTTTGAGCAATCAAAAAGTCAATACCTACTTGAGAGAGATATTTAAAATTGTAGGGATCAATAAACATGTTCATCATCATGTTGCACGGCACACTTTCGCTACAACTGTTCTTCTTGAAAATGGTGTCGATATTAAAACTGTAAGCCGGTTCATGGGCCACTACTCAGTGAAAAGCACGGAAGTTTATGCCAAGATCACGAAGGATCTTTTAGAAAATGTTGCAGGTAGGATTGATAAATTGAACTAAACATATGATGAAATTGAGAAGAAAATTAAACTTTAAGACTCTTTGCATTGATTGCAACCACTATGGTACTTAGGCTCATTAGCACTGCACCCATTGCCGGACTTAACAATATGTTCCATTTATAAAGAACACCTGCTGCAAGTGGTAATGCAACTACATTGTAACCGGTTGCCCAAATCAAATTTTGAATCATTTTTCTATATGTTGCTTTCCCGAAAAGAATGAGATTTGCAATATCTTTTGGATTGCTATTTACTAAGATTATACCTGCTGTTTCTGCAGCAATATCACTACCGCTTCCAACTGCAATTCCAACGTCAGCTTGAGCTAATGCTGGTGCATCATTAACTCCATCGCCAGTCATTGCAACAAACTCTCCTTTGCTTTGTAACTCCTTTATCTTTTCTAATTTTTGTTCAGGTAAAACTTCTGCAAAAAAACCATCCATATGCAATTCATCGCTAACACTCTTTGCAACTTTAGAATTATCTCCTGTGAGCAATATAGACCGGATTTTACTTTCATGCAGTATTTGTATTGCATCTTTTGATTCAGGTCGAATTTTGTCTGCCAAAGCAATAATTCCGGCAACTTCGTTGTCTAACAATACATATATAACTGTTTCATCAGCCTTGTCATTTAATTCCATTCGCGAGTTTTTGAATTTTTCCCGAACATATTTAGGACTAACAAGCAGTATTTCTCGATTATCAATTATTCCTTCCACACCTTTTCCTGTTATCGCTTCGAAACCTATAACATCAGGAAACGAAAGTTTTAGCTCTAAAGCTTTAGCTACAATTCCTGAAGCAATTGGGTGCTCAGACTTTTGTTCTATTGCAGCTGCGTATTGCAGCAATTGTTCTGCAGATATATTTTCCAAAAAAGATTGGTAACGCACAACTTGAAATTTACCCTCTGTGAGTGTCCCTGTTTTATCAAATAAAACTGTTGTAATCTTTCTTGCATTCTCAAATGTAGTTCTGTTTTTTATCAGCAAACCTTTTTTTGCAGACAAAGAAGTTGAGGTGGCAACAACCAATGGAACAGCAAGTCCCAATGCATGAGGACAACATATTACAATTACCGTTACCATTCTTTCTAATGCGAAAACGAAAGTTTCATTTGCAATCCATTTCCAAAAAATGAATGTTAAAAATCCTGAGGCTAATGCAACAATTGTAAGAATCGCGGCAGCTTTATCCGCAAGTAATTGCGTTTTTGATTTTGTCTTTTGAGCATC
>DBIH01000233.1 GCA_002296885.1 Flavobacterium sp. UBA807
GGTAAATTTAAACCTGCAGATGCCGGGCAGCTTAATTTCTACCTGAATGTATTAGATGAAAAAATAAAATTGCAACAGGAAAATTCAAGTATTGGTATAGTTCTTTGCAAAGAAAAAAATAATACAGTGGTTGAGTTCGCCATTAAAAGTTTTGACAAAGCTATGGGCGTGGCAACTTATAAAACTTCAAAACAAACACCGGCGCAAATGAAAGGCATATTTCCTGATACAAATGAATTAGGTAAGTTATTGCAGTAAAAAATTCAGTAAATACGTTTAATGAGCAATTAAAATTAAAAGGAAATATTGATACTTATCACAGAGGTTTCAAAGTCCGTAAGGGAAAAAATAAAGCTCCTCTAAGCACGAGGATGTTAAACAAATAAAGACCATTTTTATTACCTTACTGAATGTTTGATTTCTATTTTACCCGATTCTTTTCCGACTATGTTATTCTGTGAAGCTGCAATCACTTCATGTGGCGACCCTAAATCGAATTTACTGATATCGTTTAATTGGTTTATCTGCTCCTGAGTCAATTGTAATTCGAGGGATGAAAGATTATCTTCCAATTGTTGCAGAGTTCTCGGACCAATGATTGTAACGGTTGATAAAGTGGAATGATCATACTTCTGTCTAATCCACGCAAGGGCTACGTCAATCACCTTCGCTCCAGTATCATATGCGATGTTTTCTAACAAGTCTAAGATACTGGTTTCTCTTTATTAAACCTGAGAGTACAGGATGGATAAATCGAAAGTGATGCTTCTAACTTCTGATCACTACACTTTTTAGAACACAATATTGAAAACAATCCTTTCTCCGAGATTTAGTATCAAAACAGAAACTGTTAAAAGACTATTAGTAATTTCATATTGATCAAAATTAAACCGCCAATTTTGTATAAGAGCTGCAAAACGGCAACATCTTTCCTACTTGACTATAAAGCGTATAATTAGGCATATTTACTAAAATCACGCATTGCACTTACTTGCTTGAACAGCTAATTTTAATAGCGTCTCTTTACTACAGTTATAATAGTATTAGCAAGTTCATCGTTCACCTGAACATCGCAGGATAAAGTGTGCCTGACAACAGAAGCTTTCTTCTCCATAATTTCTACCATACAAGTGCCACAACTACCCATGACGCTACACTAGCCAAAACCAATCAAATCTAAATGAACAGCAATCAACACCATCAAGCTGTGATATTCATTTTTGTAAGTTCGTACAGGGTAATCCCCTCCCAGGTAAACAAGCGTAAAAATAATCGTATTTTCTTCTGAATCCATATCAGTTAAAAATGCTTTTTAAATTATAATTGTATGACTTCACCCAAATTCCTTATTAGTGGTTTGTTTGTTACCAAATATAGTATTCGTGATTGTTTAATTCATAAGGTAAAATATCGTTGAAAGAGTTTGTTATATTTAAGTTGATTTTTAAAGGCATATTACGCTTTCCCTCAAAATCTTTTATGCGCATTTTAGACAGTATAATTCCCCGATTTTTTGCTTTTGTTTCCAGGTCGGCCATTTCATAAATCGAATTTGCGTTGGCATTATAAAATGAATGCAAAAAGGTACGGGTCCATTTTTGAAACTAAATTTCAAACCCATAGAACTAAGTTATTGTTCAATATCAGCTTCCTTTCCATTTCCAAAACTTACCTGTATATATTCTTTTATGAATGAACAGTCTTTTACAACGCCAACATTGATATTTATGAAAGTATTGGAATCGTTAAAATCAAAAATCATTCATTTTTGCTGGGCCCCATCCAGTCCGATTATTTTTTCTTTTAGAACTTCCTGTTATGAAAAAATAATCTTTTATCTGCGCCAGTCTTACTGAAAGTATTCACTAACATTTTCAGCCGCTTCTTATTTTTTTGAGTGTTGATAAAAATAAAAAAATACAAAATACCGGTAGTAGTTAAAATTAAAATTGCTACTGAAATTATAGTTGACATGATCATGTGATTAAAAGATGAGAATAACAGGAAATAATAATTCGAAAAAGAGATTGCAAGAAAGGTTATAACCGGTTCGGATAAACCAGCAAGACGCTTTTAAGGAATTGAAAAAAAGATGCTTGTGGATTCTTCTTTCCAGGCCTTATTTGTAAAATGCCCCGGCTATGGCGGGGGCATTTTATTGATGAGAATGCTAAGGAATATTTGATATTTTAACAACTAGCATTCAGCACATCCACTATAAGAAATTCTTTTCTTCCCCCTGGCATTTGCCATTTTACCAACTGGCCTTTGCGATAGCCAATTAAAGCTGTTCCCATTGGAGCAAATACAGAAATTCTGCCAAGTCCTAAATTTGCCTGCGCAGGTAAAACAAGTTTCAATTGAAGTTTTCGTCCTGTAGATTGATCCTGTACGGTAACTTCCGAATTTAAACACACCCCATCTTCAGGAAAGTCTGTTTTGTCTACAAGGACAGGCCCCTTCAATAATTCCTTTTCTAACTGCACTAAATTATTTTTATCTATAAATTTTGCGCTTACCATCGACTTGATGTACGCTTTCAACATATTATAATCCTCATTTAATAAAATGAGTTTATTTTTTATTTTTTGCATAATATTTTAATTTAAAATGGGATTAAATGTTTTACCAGTTTTTACTTTATTCAGACCATAAATTTCTCCAAAGCTTTGAGTATCTAAACTATCGAGTTTGCGAAAAAAACTGGCTACCGTTATATGGCTTAAATCCTTAAATCCACAAGCTTCCATCAATTCTACAGTCGCTTTGATTGTATTGGCATGGAAATTGGCTACCCGAACCCGCTTATCGGATACATCAAGACCTTTGTACAAAGCGGGGTTTTGAGTGGCAACACCTACCGGGCATTTGCCACTATCACATTGTAATGCCTGGATACATCCGAGTGAAAACATCATTCCTCTTGAGCTATAACATGCACTGGCACCTAATGCAAGCACTTTAAGAATATCGAACCCTGTTATAATTTTGCCCGCTGCTATTAACTTCACCTGATCTTGCAGTCCATACACCTGTAAGGTTTTTACTGCAAAGGTGAGTGCTTCATATAACGGCATACCTACATTGTCTGTAAATTCTAATGGTGCAGCGCCCGTACCTCCTTCAGCTCCATCAATCACTATAAAATCAGGAATGATATTGGTTTTTCGCATGTAATAACATATCTGATGAAATTCCTTTTTATCTCCAATACACACCTTAAAACCAACAGGCTTGCCACCCGACAGGCACCTGAGTCTTTCAATAAATAATAACATCCCCTCCGCATTCATAAATGCTGAATGACCAGGGGGAGAAGCAATCGTTGTATTAACCGGCACGTTTCTTATTTCAGAAATTTCGAGAGTATTCTTTGCTGCAGGCAGTATACCACCATGCCCTGGTTTTGCGCCTTGTGATAATTTTAGTTCAATCATTTTTACTTCCGGTCTGCAGGCGTTTAGTTTAAATAAACTTGCATCGAAATTTCCTCTTTCATTGCGGCACCCAAAATATCCGGTTCCTATTTGCCAGATTAGATCACCTCCTTTAAGATGATAAGGGCTTATACCTCCCTCACCTGTATTGTGTGCAAAGCCACCTAAACCTGCCCCCTCATTTAATGCCTGTATAGCAGTTTTGCTTAAAGCCCCATAGCTCATTGCCCCAATGTTTAAAATACTCGTGTTATAAGGTTGGCGGCATTGATCATTACCAATAATTACCCTTAAATTTTTCTCAGGTATCGAAACCGGGTAAATAGAATGGGCCACCCATTCATGGCCGGGTTTATTAGGATCTGCATGCATGCCAAAGGCAACAGTTTGTCGTTCATTTTTTGCACGCTGATATACAATTGAACGTTGCCGCCTGTTAAATGGCTTACCATCATCATCGGACTCAAAAAAATATTGACGTATTTCAGGGCGAATAGCCTCCAAGATATACCGTAGGTAACCAACCACCGGGTAGTTACGCAGTACAGCGTGTTTTTTTTGTTTTATATTATAAACGGCAAGCAATAATAATGGCAGTAATAGTAATAAGAACCAATAATAAACAGTGTTATTAATAAAGGCTGCTTTCAGTACAATTACATTCAGGAGTACAATAATTAATACTATACTCCCGCTTGCCGAAACCATTTTATGATTTCGTGACATAGTTGTTTTTTTTCAAAAATGAATTAAATGAAATAAAGCGTACCCCGGTTGAAGTAGAAAATTATCAGGCCGGGGTTAAAGTACAAAAGGCCTTTTGATTGGGGAGGAAATCAAGAGAGGTATGGCAAAAGAAAAAATGCTCCGGCAGATTTGGAGACATCGCCGAAAATAATAAAACCTGTATATGATTTCTATTTTTCAATTACGGCGAAGATAATAATTTATGGTTGAAATTTTCCTCAATCAAAGGCTTACCGGCAAACTTATCAATCTTTTAACTTATCAGGTTCAATGGATGTTTTCATGAACCCATTTCTGCAGTCTGCTGAACATTCAAGCTCCCTGCCTTAGTATTTTTGACTTAGCAATTATGGTAAAGAAAAAGATAAAAAGGGGATTAAGAATTTCAAGATATTATATTAATAAGGAAACTTTGCTTTATTGCTGATGATCGCTTTAATTTTCAACAATATCACAAAACATAGAAAATACCCAACAAACAAAAAATTCACCAATTCAATCAGAAAAATGTTTATAAAGAATAAATCTGATGATATGGAAAGCGTTGCATAACAATTTATTATCACCACTTTAAGAGTGGCAACTACACATTCAAACTACATTTTACTTAATAGTGTGGCGAGGGTTAAAAGACAAAAGTTATCGGCAAGTTGAATTGTCGAATATTTTTCAATATCATTTTAGTACCTCATTTTCTAAAAACAAACTTCGATAGAAAAAACTAATCTGATATGCCATCAATCGGCATGGGGAAAATAAAATACTCCATAACATTTTGATGCGCTTTTGAAATGTAATAATCATAAGATCGTATACTGCGACGCAAAGCACTT
>DBIH01000284.1 GCA_002296885.1 Flavobacterium sp. UBA807
ATGGAATTTATTCAGTTTCATCCAACGGCTTTGTACAATAAAAATCTAAGCACCACCTTTCTGATTTCAGAAGCCGTTCGGGGTTTTGGTGCTTGCCTAAGAACCAAAGACGGTCGGCAATTTATGCAGGATTATGATGAAAGAGGTGATTTGGCCTCAAGAGATATAGTGTCTCAAAGTATAGAAACCGAATTGAAAAAATCAGGAGAAACTTGTGTTTATTTGGATGCCACTCATTTAAACATCAAGGCGTTTAAAGAACACTTTCCTATGATTTATAACAATTGTAAACTTTTGAATATTGACATTGAAAAAGATTGGATTCCGGTGATACCGGCACAACATTATTTGTGTGGTGGTATTTCGGTAGATCAACACGGTCAAACATCTGTAAAAAACTTATTTGCTTGTGGTGAATGCTCCCGAACCGGATTACATGGGGCAAACCGTCTGGCTTCTAATTCGTTATTAGAAGCTTTGGTTTACGCTGATAACATTTATCGATTTTTGACTAATGCACCGATAAACAGCTTAGAGGCAGATTCGGCAATTTCCGAATGGAGATCCAATTACGGTTCGCTAATTGATACTAGTTTTTTGAATAAAATCAAATCCAATTTGCAAATGTTAATGCAAAAAAATGCCGGTATAGTTAGAAATGACAATGATTTATACCGAGCACTAATGCAGCTTAAAATATGGCAAAATCAAATTTCCGGTTTGGAAAAATACCATCAAATCAATAAAGATTTTTATGAATTGAAAAATATGATAACGGTGTGTATACTTATCGTTGAACAATCCATTCAAAGGAAAGAAAATCGAGGTGGATTTGTAAAAGAACCACTCGTTTCATATGCCGCCAATTCTGACTAAACTTCCCAAGACCAACATAGTCACTCCTATCAGGGTTACCAAAATAATTTGAATTGCCGCTTTAGGGATGTTTTTTGAAGTAAGTTTCGGGAATAAAAACAACTGTGCATTAACCGCTAATGCTATTGTGATGAATAACAAAATTAATTTGAGAGAAACTACTTTTTCAATACCATTAGAAAACGAAAACCATTTGGTAAACGTAACATCATAATCATACGCCATTAATATTCCTGTTAGTATTGAAATAATAAGAGCTGGCATTCCTATAGGCTCAAATTTATCTTTGAAGTTTTGGACAATCGATACGTCCTTTTTTCTAAAGGCTTCGGGCAAAAACCTTATGGATAGGAATAAATGTCCTCCAACCCAAATCGTGGCAGCAAGTAAGTGTATAATCAAAAGGATATGGTGATACATTATTCTATAGTTTTATACATCATTACCAACGAAATATTAATTGCTCTACTTTTAATTTCTTCTGCTTTAGCGCCTTCAAAAAGCTTATCAACAGTGTCGGTAAATAGAGTAGTCCAATGCTTAAAATGCGCTTCGGTCATAGGGCTTTTTTCATGCAATTCTTTGTGTCTCATCATGGGGTTTCCATTATAATTGCCGGTACAAAATAGTATATTTTCCCAAAAATCATACATTTTGGGTAAATGAACGTCCCAGTTTACATGAGCTACATCCGTAAACAAATAACCTATGACAGCATCGGTTTTAATTTTATTGTAAAAAGTATTGACTAATTTTTCAATATCTTTTCTGTTTCTGATATCTGTTTTCATCTTTATAAATCTTTACGATTGAACTTTCTCAGTGAAATGAAAAACGGAAGGATTACCCACAAACAAAGCAATAAGAAGGAAACAATCAAACCAATTGTGGTTCCGAAAAAATCTTTAAATATAGCACCGGTATAGCCCATCATGGCAGAAACATCGAGATGTAGTAATATTTGAATTCGGGCTAAATCAATCGGACTCAAAGCCGTCACACCCACCATGGCATTTTCTATAGGATAATCGGAAAACTGGAATAATAAAAACAATACTATTCCGTCAAACAACAAAGCAAAATACAACCAGGTCATTATAGCAATTCCAATACCTTTTGCTTTATCCCTAGTCAGTATAGAACTAAGGAAAGCTAAAGCAACAAACACTAACGAAATTAAGCATCCTACAATAAGCATCATCAGTCCTACTCCATCAGGGGAATTAATCAATAATGGAATTCCGGCTCCCACAAAAAAGGCTAATACCATAGCTAAAGAAAGACCAAAAAACAAACTCAACCATATTTTTCTTCTCTTAATAGGCTGACTAAGTAATAATTCAATAAACTCCGAACTATTATATAAGTAAATAGTCGAGAACAATATAGAAACTAAGGGAACTGTGAACAAAATTATGTTCAATATGGTCAGTATTCCTTTAGCAGAATTGTCTTCTAAAGCAAAAGAACTCCAAGACAAAACAGCCAAAATAAGGGTGTAAGCCAATACAATTTTGTTTTTCAGTATATCGAGCAAAATAATTTTAATGATTCTGTTCATCTTAGTTTTTCTTTAAAATTTGGGCTATTGCTCTGGATATTTTATCTTCTTTAGTTTCTGATTTCAACACCTCCACTTTTTTATGAAAAAAGACCTTTCCGTCCTGCATAAAAATTATCTCGGTAATCAAATCATCTAATTCACTTAATAAGTGAGATGTGATAAAAATAAGCTTACCTTTTTCTTTTTCCTTTATGATTTTCTCTTTCAGGATTTCTGAAGCTAATGGATCTAAACCCGCTGTAGGTTCATCTAAAATCAAAACATCAGGATTGAACAAAAAAGCCAAAACTGCACTCACCTTTTGGGTGGTTCCTCCGGATAAGGTTCTCATTTTTTTATCGAACATTTTTTCGAGTTCAAAAGCTTTGAGTAAATCTTCATCCAATTCGTTAGTTGAGTTTCTGATTTTTTTGATCATCTCAATAATCTGACCAATTGTCATATTATCCGGATAGCGGCCAATCTGCGGCATATAGCCAATGTTTTCACGGTATAAATACTCTTTGAGTACGGTTTTACCATTGAACTCTATTGAGCCTTTATCGGGCAGAACCATACCTAATATTGACTTTATCAGGGTGGTCTTTCCACAACCATTCGGTCCTATCAAAGCTATACATTCTCCTTTTTTGCAAGAAAGATTGACATTAGAGAGTACTTCAAGTTTTCCAAACTTTTTATAAATATTTTTTATTTCAATCATAGTGGTAGCGACTTCATTAGGGGCGTTTTGTCAACAAAATTATCAGGTGTTATACTGGGCAACACTTTTTCGGATTTGTCCAAAAGCGTAATCATAAAGCTTCTGTACAGTAACATGGTGGAAGTATTTTTTTCTGTTAAAACTGCAAATAAACTTAACGGATGATAAGGCACATCGCCTAATCCGTTTTTGTCCAAATCATACCCTTCATATTTATCCCAATAATTACTGTTGAAGGTATTTAAAACAAGGCTACCATTCGTGCTGATATCAAATGTGTTTTTAAGATAATTATTATTGACAACTTCATTATCCATGCAACTGGCTTGTATTTTCATGCCCCAACCATTTGATACAAAATCATTTTTCTCTACTTTCATACGGGATGTGCCCTCCATATAAATCCCGGAAGTGTTTTTTATAAATTTATTATTGAATATATAACCGTCTGCAATTTCTTTAAGCAATAAGCCATAAGCAGAATCACCCCAGTTTTCTTCAAAAGTATTGTTAAACATTTTAACGCTTTTAGAAAACATCACTGCGACACCCGCTCCGTTATTTTTAAACAAATTAGTAATATAAGAATCGTCGTTAGAAAACATGAAATGCAATCCGTATCGAATATTTTTGGTAGAAATATTTCTCCAAATCACTGAATTGGTAACAAACTCAAAATAAATGCCATCACGATGGCCAGAAATTGTATTGGCAATAATTTGCAGGTTGCTACTTTTCCAGCAATGAATACCATTTCCAATAAGTTGTTCTTGTTTACCGTGTGATACTATGGTATTTCCTTTAACAATGCAGTTATTACAATTTTGAAGATAAATGCCAAAGAAATTATTATCAAGACGATTATTATAGATTCTAACAAAAGTTCGGTTGTAGACTTTAATCCCGCAAGGATCATCCAGTGCAGCAAAACCTGAGTTAATAATTTTAAAACCCTTAACTACAACACTGTCTGTCTTTACAGATAATACCTCCCCATTTTTTTGAGCATCTAAAACAGGAAAATCATTCCCTATAAAAACTATCTTTTTATTGATAACAATATTACCTTCTCTATACAATCCTTTATGTACAATAATAGTATCATCATCTTTTGATTGTGCAATAGCCTGGCGAATACTTTTCACCGGATACTGCCTTCCGACGTGAATGGTATTGGCAACCATCACTTGAAAAATAAAAAAGAGATAGCTTATATAGCGGAATTCTTTCATTTAGTAACTACTGTAAAGTTCGTTCCAGGATAAAATTGTTGCATTGAATTTTGGCTGATAACGCTCCGCTTCTTTTTTTGAAGTAAAAGCAATGGCATTACCATTCATCGGGCTATTGATAGTACCACCTTTCAGAAAATAGCATTTTTCAACCGGAACAAGTGTGTTACCCATTAAGTAATCGCATACAAAAAAGGCTTTATAAGGAACTACCTTATTGGATTTGGCAAAATGAATCATGCAGGCAACATCGTCAAATTTGTAATATCTTCCTTTTTGTGTAACGAGTTCGGCCCCATATTGTCCGTTGGAGATTGTCATTTTACAAAAATCGCAAGCATCAGAATTCAACTGTAACGGCTTTGGTTCGCCTGAAACACAGGAAACAAGTGCTATTGAAACTAAAAGAAGTAAGGCTGACTTTTTCATAAAACTATTATTTTTTCTTTAGCAAGTTATATTCTTTGACTACAATAACCAAAAGCAATACTGCGGCTCCGGTCATTAGCCAACCTCCGGTATCCGGAATGGAATAAGCTCCAAAATTTAGTAACTGTTTATATCCTAATAATGGTGGTTGATAAGCCA
>DBIH01000048.1 GCA_002296885.1 Flavobacterium sp. UBA807
TCTACTTTAACCGTTCCGAAGATCCAAATGCAGAGCAATGCCCGTTCTTAGTTGACGAAGAAAACGTATTAAAAATCAGGAAAGCAAAAGAAATAATCATCGCAAATATGGCTGAACCTCCAGGTTTGGAAGAATTGGCAGATAAAGTTGGTCTGAGTCTGAAAAAATTAAAAATGGGTTTCAAACAAATTTATGGTGATACTGTTTATGGCTATTTATTTGATCATAAAATGGATTACGCCCGCCAGCTTTTAGATTCGGGTTCGTATAATGTAAATGAAGTCGGGCTTAAAATCGGTTACAGCACCGGAAGTCATTTCATCGCAGCTTTCAAAAAGAAGTTTGCCACGACACCAAAGAAATATTTAATGTCACTAAACCAAAACGTATAAAAAATAAAATTACCAAATGAAAGGAGTATTATTTGTAAATCTGGGTTCGCCCGAAAGTCCAACACCAAAAGACGTAAAGCCTTATTTAGATGAATTTTTGATGGATAAATATGTGATTGATGTCCCGTTTTTACTGCGTGCTCTATTAGTTCGTGGAATCATATTAAGAAAACGACCTGAAAATTCGGCAGAAGCTTACGCTAAAATCTGGACAGATGAAGGTTCGCCGTTAATTGTGCTCTCGAAAAGATTTCAGAAAAAAGTAGAAAAACTGGTTGATGTGCCAGTTGCTTTGGCAATGCGTTACGGAACGATGACCATACAAAAAGGATTGCAGGAATTAAAAGAAAAAGGCGTGACCGATGTAATGCTCTTGGCCCTATATCCTCAATATGCGATGGCTTCAACCACTACCATTTGGGCTTTGACCGATGAATTGCAGAAAAAGCATTTCCCGGAAATGAAAATCACGAAAGTTCCTGCTTTTTACAACAAACCCGATTACATTGAAGCTTTATCAAATTCGATAAAAAAGCATTTGGGCAATTTTGAATACGACAAATTAGTCTTTTCCTATCATGGAATTCCGGAAAGGCATATAAGAAAAACTGATGTAACTAAATCACATTGTAAAATTGACAACAAATGTTGTGTCACATCTTCTCCGGCGCATGAATTCTGCTATCGCCATCATTGTTATGAAACTACACGCCGGGTTGTAGAAAGACTTGGAATTCCAAAAGATAAATATGAGGTAACTTTTCAGTCGAGACTGGCGGGTGATAAATGGCTCGAGCCTTATACTGATATTGTAATCAATGATTATCCGAAGAAAGGAATCAAGAAAATTGCAGTCGTAACTCCGGCATTCGTTACTGATTGTCTCGAAACTCTTGAGGAAATTGCAATGCGCGCCAATGAAGAATTTATTGAAAATGGCGGCGAAGAATTTTTAACGATTCCGTGTATGAATGATGAAGATGAATGGTGTGGTGTTGTTGCCAATTGGATAAAAGATTGGAGTAAAAACTAATTGAATGGAAATTTACAACTACATAAAATCACTGCATCTTATTTTTGTCATTACATGGTTTGCGGGTTTATTTTACATAGTGCGTTTGTTTGTGTACCAAATTGAAGCCAAAGACAAACCATCGCCGGAAAAAGAAATCCTGCAGAAACAATACAAAATTATGGCGTATCGTTTGTGGTATATCATTACCTGGCCAAGCGCAATTCTGGCACTAACATTTGCAATTTGGCTGCTGATTTTAATGCCTGTTTGGCTGCAGCAGCCATGGATGCACGTTAAACTGGGATTTGTGGTTCTGCTAATTGCTTACCAAATAAAATGTCATCTGATTTTTAAGGAATTGCAAAATGATGTTGTAAAATATTCTTCCAACTTTATGCGGTTATGGAATGAAGGCGCAACAATCATTCTGTTTGCCGTGGTTTTTTTAGTAATTTTAAAAAACGCTTTCAACTGGATTTATGGTGTCATCGGAATTGTTTTATTTTCAATTTTGATAATGCTTGGTTTCAAATTCTACAAACGCATTCGAGAGAAAAACAAATCCTAAACTATGTTCAACGGATTCAAAATGTCAATGCTTTCGCTTCGAATCAGGATTTTCCTGTCGATGATTATATTGATATTAATTGCTTCCATTCTGATGGCTTCCATTTCTATTATTCAGTTTAAAAATGAAGCTAAAGATTACCATCAAAAGCGATTGGACCAAAAGGAATTTGCGATAAAAGAGCATATCAATTATGTGCTTGCCAATACCACTTATCCGCTTACAGAAAGGAATCTTCCACTGATTTTTAAAGATAAAATCCATGAACTGGCAGACATCCACAACCTCGAAATCAATATTTATGGCCTAAACGGAAAACTTCTTAAATCTTCCAAAGCTTCATTTTCTGTCGATAAAGTTGCACCGCCGATTCCTCCTTTTATCCTGAAACTGGTAAACTCTTCCGTTGAAAAAAGGTATGTCGATATTAAAAGTGTAAAAGGAGTTAAAAACCGTTCGTCCTACAGCCTCATCAAAGATGATAAGTTCAAACCTTTGGGAATACTCAATATTCCTTATGTTGAAGACGATGGCTACTATCAAACTGAATTGAATCAATTTCTGCTAAGGTTGAGTCAGGTATATTCCTTTATGTTGATTATTGCTTTCGCTCTGGCGTATTTCCTTTCGAGTTATATTACCAAATCGTTAAAGACAATTTCAGATAAAATCAACGAAACAAACCTAAATCAAAAGAACGAGAAAATTGTCATTGAAGCCAATAGCAAAGAAATCAACTCATTGATAAACGCTTACAATCAAATGGTGGACAAACTGGAAGACAGTGCCTCAATGCTTGCTCAAAGCGAACGTGAACAAGCTTGGCGCGAAATGGCTAAACAGGTAGCACATGAAATCAAAAATCCGCTGACACCCATGCGTTTGACCGTTCAGAGTTTCCAGCGGAAATTTGATCCGAATGACCCCGAATTAAAACAGAAACTCAACGATTATTCCAAAACTCTGATTCAGCAAATTGATACTATGAGTTCGGTTGCGTCTGCATTTTCCAACTTTGCTTCGATGCCGGCACAGCAAAATGAAACACTCAATGTTGTTCAGGTTGTCGAATTGGCTTTGGATATTTTCAATGAAGATTTCATCGTCTTTGACAGTAACAGACAATATATCATTTCAAAAATAGACCGAACGCAATTGATTCGGATTATTACCAATCTGGTTAAAAATGCCATTCAGTCCATTCCAAGTGAACAGGAAGAAAAACACATTTTGGTTTCGGTGAATGAAGTTGAAGATAACGTAATCATTTCTGTAAAAGACAACGGAATTGGTATTGAACCTGAAAACACCGAACGGGTTTTCGAACCAAAGTTTACTACCAAAACAAGCGGAATGGGATTGGGTTTAGGAATTATTAAAAATATCATCGAAAATTACAAAGGAACTATTACATTTGAAACAGAACTCGGAAAAGGATCAACATTTATTGTTTCGCTTCCTATTGTAAAATAATTTAACGTATAAATTTGCCACGAATACACGAATGCTTTTTGGATTATTATTTTTAAAATATTCGTGCATTCGTGGCTAAATAATTCAGAATATGGACTTTGAAAATATAATCGTTACCACAGAAAATGGCATTGGACAAATTACCATCAACCGGCCATCAAAATTAAATGCACTTAACGTTGCTACGATTCAGGAATTGCACAATGCTTTTGAAAGTTTGGATGCAAGTCCCGATGTTCGTGTAATCATAATTACAGGTGAAGGCGAAAAAGCTTTTGTTGCCGGAGCTGACATTTCGGAATTTGCAAGTTTTACTGTTGAGGAAGGAGCACAATTAGCAGCACAAGGTCAAGAATTGCTTTTTGATTTTGTCGAAAATCTAAAAACGCCTGTTATTGCTGCTGTCAATGGTTTTGCACTTGGAGGCGGATTAGAATTAGCAATGGCATGTCATTTTAGAATTGCTTCCGATAATGCCAAAATGGGGTTGCCCGAAGTTTCTCTTGGCGTGATTCCAGGCTATGGCGGAACCCAGCGTTTGCCACAATTAATCGGAAAAGGTCGCGCTATGGAAATGATTATGACTGCCGGAATGATTTCTGCCGAAGAAGCTTTTCGAGCCGGTTTGGTCAATCACGTTGTCCCTCAGGCTGAACTTTTAGACTTTACAAAAGGCATCGCAACGCGAATCATGCGAAATTCTCCTTATGCAATTGGCAGAGCCATTAAAGCCGTAAATGCAAACTTCAAAGATGGTGTAAATGGTTATGAAACCGAAATCAGGAACTTTGGAAAATGTTTTGGCACCGAAGATTTTAAGGAAGGCACAACCGCTTTTCTGGAAAAAAGGAAAGCTGAGTTTACCGGAAAATAAAATAAGCCCATCTTTTCAGGTGGGATTTTTTTATATATTCGGCACAACAATAAAAACAACATCTAAAATCTAATGAAAAAAATTCTAATCTGCCTAACATTTTCAATGCTTACTTGGCATTCTTTTGCCCAAGACATTCCGGTTCAAATTGTAAAAAGCGATGTCTTTAAAGACGAATACAAAAACTCTTCAATTGTTTTAGTAGAAGACGATGGCAACGGTGGTGTAATAATAATCCGTTCGTATCATGGTGGTGCCTTTTCGAGCAGTATGGGTTATTATTTTGAACATTATGATGCCAATTTAAAACTGATAAAAGAATATGATTATGAATTAAGTTATTCAAAAGCCGTTAGACAAAGTTCTGTTTTAGGTTTAATCATGGATGGAAATACAGTAAACATTATTGATTTTGTTTACGAAAAAGAGCAACAGGCTTATATCTGCTCGGCGGTGTCAGGAAATATTTCTGATTTTAATTTTACCAAAAAGGAATTATTCCGACTGAATAGTGAGGAAATAAAACAATTCAGTTTCTTTAGCAGTTCGGGCTTTGACAGGGATTCAGGAGCCTCAATGATTATCAACGAAGATAAAACCGCTTTTGCTATAACGGTTGACATCAACAATAAAGATGTTGAAACACACAAGTTATTTTTATTCGATAAATCTCTGAATAAAAAAATTGAGCACACTTTTAAGCGCGATATTAAGGATAGAAAATTCAGTTATGAAAATATTGATGTTTCAAAAGACGGAAACACGTTATATCTTTTAGGAAAAGTTAAGACTGTTGAAGCTAAAAAGAAAAAAGAAGGTGGAAAATATCAATATGAGTTAACCCGAATTACAAAAGACAGTGAGAAAACTCAAGTTTTTGATACTAATGATCATTTTGCCGCTTCATTGAAAACTATCGTTTTTTCAGACCGATTAACTTGTATCGGGTTTTTTTCTGACAAAGAAGATTACCGTTACAAAGGAATCTGCTATTTCGAATTAGATCCGGTTACGCTTGATATCAGAAAGTCGAAATTCAATCCATTTACAGAGCAATTTATGATTGATAAATATGGCAAAGACAAGGATAAAGAATTGAAAAACCTGTCTTTCAGAAAAATTATTATTCTGCCAAGCGGAGATATTATCTTTAATGCCGAAGAGTTTTATATCATTACAAATTATGTAACAACCCCTAACGGAAGCTATATGACAACAACGTATCATTATGATGATATTGTAACTGCCCGACTTAATACTGCCGGCGAAATTGTTTGGGCAAGAAATATCAATAAGCGTCAGGCTACAGGAGGTGATAATTCTTATATTTCGTATACTTCAACAGCAAAAGACAATGATGCTTATTTTTTCATCAATACCGGTGAAAAAGTAAAAAAATTGAGCAATGACCGAATTCAGTTCGGACAAACCAGTCCAAAGCATTCCAATCTTAATGTGATTAGAGTAAACCAGAATGGCGATTTTGATTATAAAGAGCTTTTAGATGATGAAGAGAATGAGGTTCCTTTTATGGTTTCCGATGGAGCCATTTCAGGTAATTCAGTGTTTTTTATTGGTCGAAAAGGAAAGAAAAAGCAGCTTTTGAAGATTACATTATAAAACAAAAAGGAGAACCAAATGGTTCTCTTTTTTTATTTCCTGCCTTCCCATTCACCCATAAACTGCGAAAGGAACTCTTCCATGTATTGATGACGTGCTTCAGCTATTCTTTTCCCTGTTGGGGTATTCATTTTATCTGAAAGCAACAATAACTTTTCGTAAAAATGATTGAGCGTTGGAGATTCCGAATTTTTATATTCTTCCTTACTCATATTGAGTTTTGGCGGAATTTCAGGATCATACAAAGTCCTGTTTTTAAATCCACCATAATTAAAACATCTTGCAATTCCAATCGCGCCAATCGCATCCAATCTGTCGGCGTCCTGAACGATATCCAGTTCTTTCGAGTTGAATTTTTTTTCAAAGTTTCCGCCTTTAAACGAAATGTTTTCAATAATATTAATCACATGCTGAATGGTTGCTTCATCAACATTTTGGCTTTCTAAAAAAGCTCGTGCGGTTCTTGGACCAACGGTTTCATCACCATCATGGAATTTACTATCAGCAATATCGTGAAGTAGCGCACCGAGCTGAACCACTGTTAAATCACAATCTTCTTCTTTTGCAATCAGAAGTGAGTTCTTGTAAACGCGTTCTATGTGAAACCAATCGTGACCGCCTTCAGCGTTTTTAAGCTGTTGTTTTACGAATGCTATTGTTGTATCGATTAAGGACATATTATTTGAATAAAAAATCCTTTCTGTTGAAAGGATTGTTGAGTTATCGTACCATAGGTGCCTGCACCCAGGAAAATATTTTTTCTTCGCCCGGCGTTACCATTCTTTCTGCTATTCTGGTCATTCTTGCCGGTAATCTCAATAGGTAATCTCGCGCCTTTTCGGCTTCATCAGTAAGATTCCCTATTTTTTCGATTTGCCATTTGATGTTCAATTTTTCCAAAATATCAACATAATCCAAGGCAGTATATACTCCTATCCGCTGTGCTGATTCTGAGAATTTTTCGAACGCCATTCCGATACTTTGGCCTGATTCCCGCATTAAATTTGCCGGCATTGTAATCTTTCTCCGCATCATATCTTCAAAAGCCAACATCATCTGACTTGGATCTATTTTAAAAATCCGGTCAACAAATTCGGTGTAGGCCAAATGATGGCGCATTTCATCGCCTGCAATTATTTTGCAAATTTTAGAAAGTTTCTTATCTCCAAATTTCTTAGCCAACTGCGCCACGCGATTATGGGAAACATAGGTCGCCAATTCCTGGAAACTTGTAAAAACAAAATTTTTGTATGGATCTCTTCCTGTGCCGGGATCAAATCCATCGTTGATTAAATGCTGCGTTGTAATTTCAACTTCCCGCATATTAACGCGACCTGATAAGTATAAATATTTATTCAGTAAATCACCATGACGGTTTTCTTCACCTGTCCATTGACGAATCCATTTAGCCCAGCCATTATCTCCTTCACCCGTTTTCTGTTCTACTCCTTCAACATCCATCAGCCAGGATTCATAGGTTGGCAATGCTTCTTCGGTAATCGTATCTCCGACCAAAACTACCCAAAAGTCATAGGGCAAATCCTTTGCAATCTCACGAAGTTCGATAACATCATCCAAAAAAGTTTCACTCTGTGTATCAGGCAAAAGGTCTGAAGGCTGCCATATTTTTTCTACCGGAATCAAGAAATCATCCACAAAAGTGTCAATGCTTTTTTCCAGAAACTGCATCACTTCGAGCCTCATATTTTTTTGTGACATTGTATCGAAATTAAATTTTTATAGATTGGGTTACTGCTTTTTCTGTTTTATCGATTAATTCTTCAAATGGATATTCATTTACCGGAATCGCTTCGTGAATTATAAATTGAAGATGATTTCCCAACCCCATTGGAAAAGCTCCAAATTTAACCATTTTCCACGAATTATTGATGGTTATTGGCACAACATATGCAGAAGGTGCGTATTTACATAGGATTTTTAATCCACTTTGGGCAAATTCTTTAGGTTTTCCGTTTTTGCTTCGTGTTCCTTCCGGGAAAATAACAGCCGAACGTTTATGCTTTTCTATATATTCTCCCAATTCTTTGATTACCGGAATTGCTTGCTTTGGGTCTTTCCTATCGATAAGAACCGAACCGCCATGACGAAGATTATAAGAAACGCTTGGGATGCCTTTTCCCAGTTCTTTCTTGCTCACGAATTTGGCGTGAAACCGTCTTAAATACCAAATAATCCCAACAATATCGTAAAGGCTCTGGTGGTTGGAAACAAAAATTATTGGGACATTTTTAGGAATAGTATCCCTATTCTGAACTGTATATCTTGTCCCCAAAAGCCGTGTGCATAAGGTAAGGCAGAAATTGAGATAGTCTACACTTTTTTTGTGTGCCTGATAACCAAAAACATTTAGGCAAACCCACTGAATAGGATGAAAAATAACAAGGCACAAGCCGAAGCACAAATAATAAAGTGCTGAAATTGGATAAGAAATAAGCTTTTCCATGTGATAAAAATTGATTACAAAAGTAAGCAAAAATCAAAGGGTGCAGCATAAAACATTTTTAAAAACATTCTGAATATACAGTTTTTCTACACCTTTTTAGATTCTGATTATATTACTTTTATTGAGCTGTTAATTGATATTAGGAGGATCAAAATAATTTGTTCAAAACTCCTCTTATTGGTATGCTATGACATCGAAAAAAGCAGTATTTTTATGCCACAAAATTTAGAAAAAATGAGTTCAGAAAAAGAAGCAAAATTAAAAGCATTACAGCTAACGCTCGATAAATTAGATAAAGCCTACGGAAAAGGAACCGTAATGAAAATGGGCGATAAAGCCGTTGAAGAAGTAGAAACAATTCCTTCCGGTTCGCTTGGTTTAGATTTAGCTTTGGGTGTAAATGGGTATCCAAAAGGAAGAATTATCGAAATATATGGGCCGGAATCATCAGGAAAAACAACGCTGACATTGCACGCTATTGCCGAAGCTCAAAAAGCAGGTGGAATTGCCGCTTTTATTGATGCGGAACATGCTTTCGACAGAAACTATGCCGAGAAATTAGATGTAGATGTTGAGAATTTAATCATCTCTCAACCTGATAACGGAGAGCAGGCTTTGGAAATTGCCGAAAACCTTATCCGTTCGGGTGCGATTGATATTGTAGTAATCGACTCGGTTGCTGCTTTAACGCCAAAGAGCGAAATTGAAGGAGAAATGGGCGATTCCAAAATGGGATTACACGCCCGATTGATGTCACAAGCCTTGCGAAAATTAACGGGAACAATCAGTAAAACAAATTGTACGGTTTTCTTCATCAATCAATTGAGGGAAAAAATTGGAGTTATGTTTGGAAATCCTGAAACTACAACCGGTGGAAATGCATTGAAATTCTATGCTTCAGTTCGTTTAGATATCCGTCGTTCATCGCAAATTAAGGATGGTGAAAATGTTATAGGTAACAGAACCAAAGTAAAAGTAGTTAAGAATAAAGTTGCACCGCCTTTTAAAACTGCGGAATTTGACATCATGTATGGGGAAGGCGTTTCAAAAACGGGTGAAATCCTTGATTTAGCCGTTGAGTTTGAAATCATCAAAAAAGCTGGTTCCTGGTTTAGCTATGGCGATACAAAATTAGGTCAGGGAAGAGATGCTGTGAAAGTCATGATAAAAGACAATCCCGAATTAGCCGACGAACTCGAACAAAGCATAAAGGAACACATCAAAGAAACTGAATCTTAAAAGCTAAATCATCCCGTTAGAATTAACGGGATGATTTTTTTAGTACCTTAACGCAACCATTTTTATAAAAATACGTCCTAACACAAAATCGATTATAATCATGAGAAAAGTAATTTCACTTTTAGCCCTGTTCTTTTTGTTCAACTCTTGTTCTACAGATGGTACTAATTATACATTTGAATTATTACCGATACAAAGCGTTGATCTTCCAACGGAATTTACTCTAGGACAAACCTATCCGATAACTGTTCATTACAATTTACCTAGTACCTGTCATTATTTCAATCAATTGTATTATGACAAAGACTTAAACGTTAGAACAATAGCCGTAGAAAGTGCTGTTGAAGGGCGACACAATTGCGTAGCTACGCCAAATGATGCAAGTACATATACATTCAATTTTTACGTGACCAGTAATGGTTCATACATTTTTAAATTTTATCAGGGAAAAGATTCAAGTGGCAACAGCATATTTTTACAATACGAAGTGCCGGTAACAAATAAAAAATAACAATCTATTTTTTGGAAATTGGATTTAAATCAGCTTATTAATGATTGCAAAAACAACGATAGAAAAGCACAAGAACAGTTATTCCGATTATACTCGCCAAAACTGTTTACTGTTTGCTTAAAATATTCACGCAATTATGCTGAGGCACAGGACAATTTACAAGACGGATTTATAATCATATTTAATAAGATTGAACAATACGCGTTTAAAGGTTCTTTTGATGGTTGGTTAAAACGGGTTATGATTAATAATGTTTTACAGCAATACCGAACACAGACATTTTTAAGTCTCGTAGATGAAAATATTCCTGAAGATGCAGAAATTGAAATAGATGATGAGAACATATCTTTAGATTATTTATTAAAGATTATACAGGAATTGCCCGACAGATATAGATTGGTTTTCAATCTTTATGTCAATGATGATTATTCGCATGCTGAAATTGCCGAGATGCTTTCGATAAATATTGGAACATCAAAATCAAATTTATCGCGTGCCCGAATGATTTTAAAAGAAAAAATAGAACAATATAAAACCGAAGGAAATAAAAAACTTCCTTCCGCAAAATGAGTGAGAGAAAAAACATAGACCGCCTTTTTCAGGAAAAGTTCAAGGATTTCGAGGTTGCTCCTCCACAGGAAGCCTGGGCGAATATTGAAGCTAAACTTGACGGGAAAAAGAAAAGAAGGGTAATTCCGTTTTGGTGGAAACTATCCGGCGTTGCTGCAGTTTTTTTAATTGGTTTTTTGATTTTCAAATCAATAAGCAATGGTGGACTTAAAACAGAAAATGCTGTTGTAAATACAAACAATCCAACCAAAAAAGAACAGACAATTATAAAAGGTTTAAATGAGGATAATAGAAAAATCAGAGTTGAAAATTCTGTTGTAAACGAAGAGAACTCAAATAAATCGAACACAGAAGAAAAGCTGAAAAACAATGGTTCAGATTCAGGTTCAAATACTGTTGTGAATGCTGATAATGAAATAAAAAGCAATGCTGTTTCTGATGAAAAAAACAAAAAGACAAAGGTTGCATTTTCATCAAAATCGACTGTTGCAGAAAGGAAATCATCAGATTCTCGTTCTATGAAAAACAAATCGAATTCTGTAAAAGTTAAAACTCTTTTGAATGAGTCCGTGTTTGAAAAATCACAGGATCAGGTAGCACAGAATCAAAAAAATGACAATCAGCTAACTGCTGATAAAAATATAGTTCAAACAGATTTAAAAGAGAAAAATAACAAGCAAACTCAAACAAAATCTGATAAGTCACCAATAAATCTTGATGATTTAAAAGGGAATGTTAATTCAAAAATTGCAACAAAAGAAATTGAAAAGAAAGTAAACGACACTGCGAAAAAAAACAGTGTTGCTAACAATGTGTTGGAAGAATTGCTTAATGAAAAAGAAAGCAAGGTAAAACTGGAATCTAAAAAGAATAGGTGGCAATTGACCTCAAATGTTGCTCCTATTTTTTTAGGTTCCTTTACTAATGGTTCGCCAATTGATTCAATTCTTTCAAAAAATTCGAAATCCTATAACACGAATGTTGGTTATGGTATTGGTGTAAGTTATGCTGTTAACAAAAAGCTTTCTGTCAGAACAGGATTGAACAAAGTTAATATGAGTTATAACACTAATGATATATTATTTTTTACCGGTCTTCAATCCAAAATGCTCGAAAACGTCAGACCTACTGCATCAAGTAAAATGATACACGTACAAAGTGCAAGTAGTAGTGTCAG
>DBIH01000185.1 GCA_002296885.1 Flavobacterium sp. UBA807
TTTGGCTATAGTTGTCGGAGGAATATTGTTTTCGTACGCTTCAGCGCAGCAAAAAGCGGAAGGTTGGGGAGCAATGCAGTATCCACAGTTGGTGTTGGGAATGCTTGCTATCTTCACTTATGTTGGAGTAGAAGTAGCCATTGGAAGTAACTTAGGAGCTTTATTAGGTTTAAAGGAATTTGGAAGTCTGCATTCATCCGAAATTGCTCCCTATGTTTCGATGTATTGGGGAAGTTTAATGATTGGCCGATGGGCTGGAGCCATTAGTGTTTTCAACTTAAAAGGAAGTAGCAAGACACTGGCTTTAATCATTATTCCGTTAATTGCATTCGGAATCATCTTAGGTGTAAATATTCTTTCCGGAAAAGATATGCGACCACTTTATTATTATGTCTTCTGTGTATTGATTCAAATTGGGGCCTTCTTTTTGAGTAAAGACAAACCCGCACGAACATTGGTTATTTTTGGTCTATTTGGAATGTTAGCGATGATAATCGGTTTATCTTCATCCGGAACGATTGCCATTTCTTCTTTCCTTGCCGGAGGTTTGGCGTGCAGTATTATGTGGCCTGCTATTTTCAGTCTGTCAATTATCGGATTGGGAAAATATACCTCTCAGGGTTCTGCATTCCTGATTATGATGATTTTGGGCGGTGGTATCATTCCGCCAATTCAGGGAAAATTATCTGATATCATCGGAATCCATCATTCTTATGTTGTTACAGTGGTTTGCTTTGCCTATCTGACTTTATTTGCCTTTTTGGTAAAAGGAATTTTAAAGAAACAAAACATTGATGTCGATACTATAGAAATGGATGAAAGTCATTAATTATATACAAACAAAAATCCCGCATCGTATCTTCAACTTTGCGGGATTTTCTCATCAAAACCAACCAACTCAACTTAACCTAACTTATTTTTTGTCTTTTTCATCTTCAACTACAGCTTTCGTACCGTCAGCTTTATAATAGTAGTAATCATTGCTATTATAATTATTATAGTTTGATGCAGTATAGTAATTACTATCTCCATAGTAATAATTTCCATAATTATTATAGGCATATCCGCTATAACTTTTAATGTTACCAATAGTGTCAACTATTTCACCTCTTCGGTTATAAATGATTCGCATTCCACCAATTTGCGTAAGCGCTGTTCTGTTGTATCTCATATAAACACTCCCGATTCTACTTACTCTGTCTCTGTTGTCATAATTGATAAACGTGTTACCAACTCTTCTTACTCTACCAAAACTATCATGCTCTATTCGAGTACCATAATTACCTGGTCTTCTCTCTACTGTAACAGTTCCTCTTTTTCCGGCGGCTTTGTAATAGTAGTCGCCTTGAATATCATCTGGACGGGTATTGAAATCAAAATCTCCATTTGGAAAAACGAAAAACTCAATGCCTCGTTCTGTGAATGAAATTGGTTCATCGAAACTATAATTGTTTCTTCTTTCTTCATCAGAAGTTTTGATTATTTCTGATGCATTCGCTACACTTCCAATCAGTAAAATGTTAGCTACTAAAAGGGTAATTTTTTTCATAATCAATATAATTTGAGTTTTGCTTACTCTTTCGATTTTCAGCGTCTTCGAACAGAAAGTTTTTCTGATGTTATCGTTATTTCAATAGGTGTGCCAAAGTCATAAAGACAATTCTTAAGATTTGCTTAATATTGCTTAACTTGTAGATAAACAAATAGTTATGGCTTACGTTTGTCGGGTCATGCATAAGTTAAAAAACAGATGAAAGCTAACGGATGGATTGGTTTTTTATTACATTTGCCTTGATTTTACGAATTGAAAATAATTTTTTGCCATAAATGAAAAAATACCTACTTCTGTTTTCAAATATTTTATTGTTGTCAATTATTAAAGGTTACAGCCAGGAATATATCCCTTATTATGCTTCGATAGTTGACCAATGTTCGCAAACGAACATTACAAATAATCTAACGACTTACGAATCGCTTGGATTAAAACGAAGAGGAACTGTGGCTCTTGACAACACCTATAATTGGTTAAAAAGTAAATATTTAAGTTTTGGCTATACAGCAAACCAAATTCAGGAGGATGATTATACTTATGCAGGCTCTACAGCTACCTGTAAAAACCTGATTGTAACGAAAGTTGGTACTCTTTATCCGAATACTTATGTAATTGTATGTGGCCATTATGATTCTATCGGTGGGACAGGAACAAATGATAACGGAAGCGGTTTAGTCTCTATTTTGGAAACAGCAAGATTATTGCAAAATATTCCAACGGAATATTCAATAAAATTCATCAATTTCAGTGGAGAAGAAGATGGTTTGTATGGTAGCAAACATTATGTAAGTGCTATTGTAAATGGTACGACACCAAAAATGGATATTCGTTTGGTGATTAATATCGATGAAGTTGGTGGAGTTGCCGGTCTGACCAATGATACCATCACCTGCGAAAGAGATCAGAATAATTCACCTTCTACCAACAATGCGGTATCAAGCGATATGACCGATCAGTTAATAACCTGCGTTGGATTATATACACCATTAAATGCCGAGTTGTCGTATGCTTATGCATCAGATTATATGTCATTTCAAAGTAATAATGAAATCATTACCGGACTTTTTGAAACTAATGAAACCACGCACAAACATACTAATACCGATTTGTTAATCTATATGGATCCGGTTTATAATTATAATGTTGCCAAAGTATTGATTGCTGCCACAATGCATTTTGCGGTTGCTGCTACATCAGCCTTGGGAAACGACCAATTTCAAAATGACAATCAGGTAAGTTTCTTCCCAAGTCCGGCAACAAATGTTTTGAATATTAATTTGGGCTCATTGAGCGAAACAAATTATTCTTTTTCATTAATTGACCTTCAGGGAAAAACAGTAGTAAACAAACAAGTTGAAAATGCCAGCCTAATAGAATCGATATCATTACAGGGTTTGTCTAAAGGAATGTATCTGGCGGTTCTTCAAACTGCGACAAAACGGATTACCAAAAAAATTATTGTTGAATAATCCATTTTTAGGAGCGGCACATTTTTCTTTCGTTCCACTCATTCTCCCGCCATCCGCTATATCTGCCTTCGGCAGGATGCCGTTTCTGTCGGGGCTATTGAGGACGCATATCTTTTATTTGGGCAAGGATTACAAATTCAGCAGATAAGATGTTTTACAACTTATCCTTAAGATAATATCCGGTAACCGATTTTTTATTTTTTACAATTTCCTCTGGTGTTCCAACTGCCAGGATTTGTCCGCCATTTTCACCGCCTTCAGGTCCTAAATCAATTATCCAATCTGCACATTTTATCAAATCGAGATTGTGTTCAATCACAATAATGGAATGTCCTTTTTCTATTAAGGCATCAAACGAAGCCAATAGTTTTTTAATGTCGTGAAAATGCAAACCGGTTGTTGGTTCATCAAAAACAAACAATGCTTTTTCTTTAGTCACACCTTTTACCAGAAACGAAGCTAATTTTATACGTTGTGCTTCACCGCCGGAAAGGGTAGAAGAAGACTGTCCCAATTGAACATAACCTAAACCAACATCCTGTAATGGTTGTAGTTTCTGAGTGATTTTGGTTTGCTTGTGTTCTGCAAAAAAAGCAATGGCATCATCAATAGTCATCGTGAGGATGTCATCAATGTTTTTACCTTCAAACATAACTTCAAGCACTTCTTTCTTAAAACGTTTTCCGCTACAAGTGTCACAAGGCAGAGAAACATCAGCCATAAAAACCATTTCTACATTAATCGAACCTTCGCCTTTGCAGGTTTCACAGCGTCCGCCATCAACATTAAATGAGAAATGTTTCGCCTGATAACCGCGAACTTTGGACAGCTTTTCTTTGGCATACAAATCACGGATATCATCATATGCCTTGATATAGGTTACAGGATTGGAACGTGAACTTCTACCAATCGGGTTTTGGTCAACATATTCGATGTGTTTTATATGTGAAAAGCTCCCGGATAATTCAGAGAATTGTCCGGCCTTATCGCCAATGCCTTCCAATTTTTTCTGCATGGCAGGAAATAGAATCTTCTTAATCAATGTACTTTTCCCACTCCCCGAAACACCGGTAATCACTGTTAGGCTCTCTAATGGAAAAGCAACATCAACATTCTGAAGATTATTTTCGCGGGCACCTTTTATTTCTATGAAGTTTTTAGAAGTTCTGCGCTTTTTTGGAACTTCAATTTCTAATTTACCGTTTAGGTATTTTGCTGTTAATGAATCCGATTTTAATATATCGTCAAACGTTCCTTCAGCAACCAATTCGCCGCCAAAAGTTCCGGCCTCAGGGCCAATGTCAATAATTCTGTCGGCAGCTTTCATAATATCTTCGTCGTGTTCAACAACGATAACGGTATTTCCCAAATCGCGGAGGTTTTTCAAAACTTTAATTAAGCGTTCGGTATCTTTCGGATGCAGGCCAATGCTTGGTTCATCGAGAATATACATCGAGCCAACTAAACTACTGCCTAATGAAGTCGCCAAATTGATGCGTTGCGATTCACCACCGGAAAGCGTCGCTGAATTTCTATTCAGCGTCAGGTAATCCAAACCAACATCACTCAAAAAAGCCAATCGGTTATTGATTTCGATTAAAAGCCTTTTCGCAACTTTATTATCGTATTCAGAAAGTTGTAATTCACTAAAAAATGGAACCAGTCTTTTGATAGGCATATCCACTATATCTGAAATTGTCTTTCCACCAACAAACACATAGTTTGCTTCCTTTCGTAAACGCTTACCTTTACAAACTGGGCATTTCGTTTTTCCACGATAGCGGGACAACATTACACGATTCTGGATTTTATAATTCTTCTCTTCCAGTTCCTGAAAGAAATCATTCAATCCTGTAAAATAGCTGTTACCTTTCCAAATCAAATCTTTTTGAGTATCAGTTAATTCGAAATACGGTTTGTGAATAGGGAAATCAAATTTATAGGCGTTATTTACCAACTGATCACGATACCAGCTCATGCTTTCGCCACGCCATGGGAATATAGCATTTTCAAATACAGAAAGCGCGGTGTTTGGCACCACCAGTTCTTCATCAATGCCAATTATATTTCCATAGCCTTCACAGGTTGGACAAGCTCCATAAGGATTATTGAAACTAAAAAGATGAATGTTAGGCTCCAAAAAAGAGATGCCATCCAATTCAAAATTAGAACTGAATTCCAAACGCTTGTTGGTCTCCAATTCCTGAAGATAGCAGATTCCTTTTCCTTCAAAAAAAGCGGTTTGTGTAGCATCTGCCAATCTGTTGAAGAATTCTTCTTCCTCTTTAACCACGATTCTGTCTATAATCAAAAGAATGTCTTTGTTATCTAATTCATGCATTTTTGTCACATCGAGCGCAGTCGAGATGTCATCCAAACGCACCATTTTATTATTAACCAAAATACGAGCAAACCCTTGTTGCAAAAGTACTTTCAGTTTATCTTCCAATTGACGTCCTTGTTCCAGATGAATAGGTGCAAGCAGCAACCATTTACTGTCTGCAGGAAATGTTTTTACTAAATTGATAACATCAGTAACGGTATCTTTTTTGACTTCATTTCCCGAAACAGGCGAAAAGGTCTTCCCAATTCGTGCAAAAAGTAGCTTTAGATAATCATATATTTCTGTTGATGTTCCAACGGTGGAACGCGCATTGGTAGTATTTACTTTTTGTTCGATGGCAATTGCCGGAGCAATACCTTTTATATATTCTACTTTTGGTTTGTCCAATCTTCCAAGAAACTGACGGGCATAACTTGAAAGACTTTCTACATACCGTCTCTGACCTTCGGCATATAACGTATCAAAGGCCAAACTTGATTTTCCTGAACCCGAAAGTCCGGTGATAACAACCAATTCATTTCGAGGGATAACAGCATCCAGATTTTTTAAATTATGAATTTGGGCACCTTTTATCAGGATATTTTTCTTAGGTTCTAACGTAGCAATTTCAGAAGATTTCATTCAGATTTTATTCAAAGATTACAAAGGTAATCATTTAGCACGTGTAATTTTAATGGTAAAATAAAAGGAAATGTTTTTTAGCGACGAAATCGTGAGTTTGTCTAAAATTTTGAAAAAAATTTGTTTTATATCAAAATTGTGTTAAATTTGGTTCATAATTAACTCACACAAAGAACTTTTGCCTATAGAAAACGATTACTTTTTAGATTAAAAAAATCTTTTTTAACCCTTACTAAAAGGTAATGTTATGGCAAAAATACAAACCCCCGATGCGGTATTAGTAAACAAGTACATTGCTGGCGATGAAAATGCGCTTGCTATTCTTATTGACAGACATCAATCGAAAATCTACGGTTACATTTACTCAAAAATTGCAGACCGTGATCTTACGGAAGATATTTTTCAGGAAACTTTCTTTAAAGTTATCCATACTTTAAAAAGTAAAAAATATTACAACGAGGAAGGTAAATTTTTATCTTGGGTATTGCGTATTGCCAGTAACCTGATAGTCGATAAATTCCGCAACGATAAAAAAGCGTATTTTCAAAGAGATACAGAAGAGTTATTGATTTTTTCCAGAATCACGGATAACTCTCCTAACATTGAAAAAGAATTAATAAAAAATCAGGTCGATATCGATTTAAAAAAGATTATTGAGAAGTTGCCTCATGACCAAAAAGAAGTAATAATGATGCGTTATTATTCAGATATGAGTTTCAAGGAAATAGCTGATTCTACTGGTGTTAGCGTCAATACAACCTTAGGCAGAATGCGATATGCGATTACTAATTTAAGAAAGGTAATAGAAAAAAATCAAATTTATTTACCAAGCTAAACAATAAAAAGTAATTTTTTGCGTTATAGTATAAACATCTTAAAACTAACTAGATTTTTATATGGCAAAACTTTACTCTAAAAAGAAATTAGCAAAAAAACCAATGTTACCTAAAAAAGAAACAATACGATTAATACTTCAATATTCTTGTGCATTGAATATTGTTAAAACAGGTAAATTGAACTTCGACATCATTGCTAATTAAGAAACATCCCGATATAATTATCGGGATGTTTTTTTATAATATTCATCTATTACCGATTTCCTACCAATAGTTTTGGTAATTATATCTTTTTCCAAATCCCAGCCACGTGCAGGGGAATATTCTCTTCCGTACCAAATGATTTGAAGGTGTAAGTCATTCCATAATTCTTTTGGAAAAATAGCTTTGGCATCTTTTTCGGTCTGTACTACATTTTTTCCATCAGACAAATTCCAACGATACATCAACCGATGAATATGTGTGTCAACAGGAAAAGCCGGAACCCCAAATGCCTGTGACATTACTACACTTGCTGTTTTATGACCAACTGCAGGTAAGGCTTCTAAAGCTTCAAAACTTTGCGGAACCTGACCATTGTGCTTTTCAATCAAAATTTCAGATAAGCTATGAATTCCTTTTGATTTCATTGGAGAAAGCCCACAGGGTTTGATAATTTCCTTAATTTCTTCAATGGAAAGTTTTACCATATCGTAGGGATTGTCAGCTTTGGCAAATAGGATAGGAGTAATTTGGTTAACACGTACGTCAGTACATTGTGCAGAAAGTAAAACAGCAATCAGTAAAGTATAGGCGTCTCTATGGTCTAATGGAATCGGAATTTCAGGATATATTTTTTTTAACGTATTTATAACAAATGTTTTACGTTCTTGTTTGGTCATTTTACTCTAAATTTGAAATGTAAATTTATGAAACTTATGGACACATTGCAAAAAGGAGATAAAGCACCAAACTTTTCTGCGAAAGATCAGGATGGAATCACACATTCATTAGCTGATTATAAAGGCAAAAAGCTAATAGTTTTCTTTTATCCTG
>DBIH01000206.1 GCA_002296885.1 Flavobacterium sp. UBA807
CTGGAAAAAGAATAAAGGATATCCAACTCAGGAACACAGGGAAGCCATAAGAAAATATGGCACAACCAAATATCATCGGATGTCTTTCCGGTTATTGCCCGAGCAATTGAAACTGGAATTTTAAGTTACAGATTGATTGTTTTTAATTTATGAATTGAGCTTCAAAAAGGTTAGCAAAATGCTTTACTATTTTTCGTTTCACTTCTTCTTCATCAACTTCCTTTCCTAATTCGACATGCATTGAAGTAACAGCTTTACCTTTGATTCCGCACGGAATGATATTGTCAAAATAACCAAGATTTGCATTTACGTTTAATGCAAAACCATGCATCGTTACCCAACGGCTGGCACGAACCCCCATCGCACAAATCTTTCTGGCAAACGGAGTTCCCACATCGAGCCACACACCTGTCTCGCCTTCGCTTCTTGTACCAATTATATTATATTCAGCCAAAGTGAGGATTATTACCTCTTCAAGAAAACGCAGGTACTTATGAATGTCACTAAAGAAATTCTCCAAATCTAATATTGGATAACCAACAATTTGTCCGGGACCATGATACGTAATGTCGCCTCCTCGATTGATTTTATAGAAAGTAGCTCCTTTGGCTTCTAATTGTTTTTCGGATAAAAGTAAATTTGAAATATCGCCGCTTTTTCCTAAGGTATAAACATGAGGATGTTCGACAAACAGAAAAAAGTTAGGTGTAACCAATTCGGGGACATTTCTTTTTTCCAATTTGACATCGACAATTTTCTTAAAAAGCATTTCCTGATAATCCCAAGTATCTTTATAGTCTTTATTCCCTAAATCCTGAAGCTGAATTTCTTTATTCATTATGTGTATTGCAAAGCGCAAAGTTACAAAGTTTAAAAGTTAAACCGACGTTAATCTTTAGCCCCGATTGTAGCGGCACCTTGTAGAGCGGAAAGCGGGAAAATGGATTCTTATAAAGCCCAAAACATTCGCTCCGAAATTTATCAATCTTTTTCTATCTTTGCACGCTTAAATACAGATTACTATGCAACTTTCGGAACAAGAAATCATCAGAAGAGAAAAACTAACTGCCCTGCGCGGTTTGGGGATCAACCCTTATCCAGCAGAATTATTTCCTGTAAACCATACTTCAAAGCAGGTTAAGGAAAATTTTGAAGAAGGCAAGAAGGTGATATTGGCCGGAAGAATCATGAGCGATCGTGACATGGGGAAAGCGGCTTTTGTAGAACTTCAGGACAGCGAAGGAAGAATTCAATTGTATTTCAATCGCGATGTGCTTTGTCCCGGAGATGATAAAACCTTGTATACCCAAGTTTTCAGAAAGCTTTGCGATTTAGGTGATTTTATTGGTGTGGAAGGCGAAATGTTCCTGACTAAAGTCGGGGAAAAATCGATACGTGTTGAAAAATTTACATTCCTAAGCAAGACCTTACGTCCGTTGCCTTTACCAAAAGTAGATGAAGACGGGAAAGTGCATGACGCTTTTAATGATGCAGAATTACGTTACCGTATGCGTTATGTTGATTTGGTTGTAAACCCACAGGTTAAAGAGGTTTTCATTAAAAGAACCAAGTTGTTCAATGCCATGCGTACCTTCTTCAACAATGCCGGTTATATGGAAGTTGAAACTCCGGTTTTACAATCGATTGCCGGTGGAGCTGCAGCGCGTCCATTTATAACGCATCACAATAGTCTGGATATTCCTTTGTATATGAGAATTGCCAATGAATTGTATCTGAAAAGATTGATTGTTGGAGGATTTGATGGTGTTTATGAATTTTCAAAGAACTTCCGCAACGAAGGAATGGATCGCACACACAATCCGGAATTCACAGCTATGGAAATTTATGTTTCCTATAAAGATTACAACTGGATGATGGAATTTGCCGAAAACCTATTGGAATATTGTGCAAAAGAAGTAAACGGAACAACCGAAGCCACATTCGGAGAACATACAGTAAACTTTAAAGCGCCTTATGCACGTGTAACAATGACCGATGCTATCAAACAGTTTACCGGTTTCGATATTTCGGGCAAAAGTGAAGCGGAAATTTTTGCTGCAGCAAAATCGATGGGGATTGAGGTAGATGAAACCATGGGAAAAGGAAAACTGATTGACGAAATTTTCGGAGCCAAATGCGAAGGCAATTTTATACAGCCAACATTCATTACCGATTATCCAAAAGAAATGTCTCCATTATGTAAAGAACATAGAGACAATCCAGATTTGACGGAACGTTTTGAATTGATGGTATGCGGAAAGGAAATAGCCAATGCTTATTCTGAATTGAATGACCCAATTGACCAGCGCCAGCGTTTTGAAACACAATTGCAACTGGCAGAACGTGGTGATGATGAGGCAACACAGTTCATAGATAATGATTTCTTAAGAGCTTTAGAATATGGTATGCCACCAACCTCCGGAATGGGAATTGGAATGGACAGGTTAATCATGTTTTTAACAAATAACGCATCAATCCAGGAAGTGCTTTTCTTCCCGCAAATGCGACCTGAGAAAAAGCAATTGGACTTAACCGAAGACGAGAAACTAATTGTTGGTTTATTAAAAGCCGAAAATAATCAGGCATTAGCCCTGTTAAAAGACAAATCAGCATTAAGTGGCAAGAAATGGGACGCAGCAATGAAAGGTTTGGCTAAACATGGTCTAACCAAAGTAGTTGTTGATGGTGAAAGCAAAACTGTTGTTTTGAATTAAAATAAAAAGAACTCAGCTGAGTTCTTTTTTATAAAATTTAGTTATAGATTAAACCTTTTAAAAACATCACCGTCCTAACGGCACATAAATTTTAAAAAATATAAAAATGAAAAAAGTAATTGTAGCTGCATTATTAGTTGTTGGAATAACAGCATTTGCTCAGGAAAAAAAGGAAAGAAAATTTGATGGAGAT
>DBIH01000011.1 GCA_002296885.1 Flavobacterium sp. UBA807
GTGAAGAGTTTTTTGTAATTGATGGTGAATTTGAAAAAAATGAAAGAACTGAGCAGATTTTGTGCAGCCTGAAAAAAGGCCAAAAGAAAATGCTGAAGCGCAATGGAAAGCTCTACGAAAAATTCTCTGACCATATTGGTTTTATTCCTCTTGTGATTATTTCTCCTGCCGACAGTGATTTGATTATCGAAGGAAGCGAAACCCGAAGAAAATTCATTGACAGTGTCATTTCACAATTGGACAATTCCTATTTGCAGCAATTAATCCAGTATCAGAAAATCATCAGCCAGCGCAACGCTTTGCTGAAATATTTTGCGCTGAACCATGTTTTTGAAAATGATACTTTGTCTATATACAATGAACAGCTGAACACTTTAGGACAGGCTATTTTTGAAAAGCGGAAACATTTTCTTGCTGATTTCATTCCGATTTTCAATCGCTATCATCAAGAGATAACGCAGTCTGCCGAAACGGTGCAATTGGTTTATCAAAGTGATTTATTTGAAAATGACACCTTAACCTTATTGGAACAGAACCTTCAAAAAGACCGGGCACTGCAATATACTTCTGTTGGTGTTCACAAAGACGATTTGTCCTTTGAAATTGACAATCATCCGATTAAAAAATTTGGTTCGCAGGGCCAGCAGAAATCATTTCTGATTGCATTAAAATTAGCCCAATTTGATTTTGTCAAAAAGCAAAGTGGAGAAAAACCAATCCTTCTTTTTGATGACATCTTTGACAAACTTGATGAATATCGCGTAAGCAAGATTATCGAAATGGTAAACAACGAAGAATTTGGACAATTATTTATTTCTGACACACACGCTGAACGTACCGAAAACATAGTAAAATCAACACATCAGTCTTATAAAATATTTAATTTGTAATGTTATTCTATTTTGTAATTTAGCTCAAAAATTACAGAATATGAAAACAAGTTTCCGTTACTTATTATTACTTCCTTTTTTGTTTCTTAGTTGCCAGGGACAAACATCCAAAGCGATTCAAACCATCGATGCAAAAACCTATGCAGAAAAATTGAAAGCAACAAACAATCCACAACTTTTAGATGTAAGGACTCCTGAAGAATATAAGGATGGGCATATTGACAATGCGGCGAATGTAAACTGGAACGGCGATAATTTTGTAACTGAAGCAAGCAAATACGACAAATCGAAACCTATTTTTGTGTACTGCAAAGCCGGTGGAAGAAGTGCTAAAGCCGCAGATAAATTAGCCGAATTAGGATTTACCGAAATCTATAATCTTGATGGTGGCATGATGAAATGGAATACCAATGATACATCCGGCAAGATCATCGGAATCTGTGATCAGGAATTTGGAGAGCTAATAAAATCGAGCGATAAAGTAATGATTGATTTTAATGCCAAATGGTGTGAGCCCTGTAAAAAAATGAAACCTTACATTTCAAAACTTGAAACAGAAATGAAGGACAAAGTAAAGATTGTTTCGCTTGATGCCGACGAAAACAAAACCATCGTTCAGCAATTGAAATTAGACGGATTACCTACGATAATCGTTTATGAAAAAGGAAAAGAAGTGTGGCGTAATGTTGGCTTTATTTCAGAAGAAGACTTAAAAAAACATTTGTAATATGATAACAAAAGAAGCTGTTCAGTTTTTATCAGATTTGGTTGCCAACAATAATACCGATTGGATGCATGCCAACAAAAAAAGGTATGATAATTTCAAGAAAGACTATCATAATTACATCGCTTCCATTTTGGCTGAAATGAAGCCTTTGGATAAAAAACTGGATGATTTGGAAGTCAAGAATTGTACGTTCCGCATCAATCGTGACATACGTTTTTCAAAAGACAAGTCGCCTTATAAAACCAATATCGGCGTTTGGATGTCGCAGAATAAAAACCGTAAAAATGCACCGGGCTATTACATTCATTTCGAAAAGGGAAATTCCTTTATTGCCGGTGGCTGCTGGTGTCCGGAACCAAATGAGTTGAAACAAATCCGTAAAGAAATTGCTTTTTTTCACGACGATTTGGAAACTATTCTGAATGATAAAAAATTCAAATCAGAATTTGGTGGGCTCACACGCGACGAAAGCAATACACTAAAAAAGGCTCCAAAAGATTTTGAACCTGATCATCCTGCGATTGAGTTTTTGAAACTGAAAAGCTTTACCGCTTCCGAAAAAATTGACGATAAATTATTTTTAGATAAGGATTTCAGCAAAATCGTAGCTCAAAAATTAATTGCATTAAAACCATTAAATGACTTATTAACCAGAGCCTTAGAAACAGAAGACTAATCATAATGTCAAAAAAACGAATTCTTTTTTTGGGAGAAACCTATCGTGCCGATGCCATCACGTGGATGAACGGCCTAAAAGAATTTGGTGATTTTGAAATCGTTACCTGGGAACTTCAAACCAGCAGCAATGGTGTTAACCGCATTAAGCGGTTATTCGAACTTACTAAAGCCATCCTAACTATAAAGAGCATCGTCAAAAAGTTCAACCCTGATATGGTAATTGGTGAACGGACTACGAGTTATGGCTATCTGGCAGCGCTTTCGGGAGTTAAGCCGGTCGCGATAGCACAACAGGGCATCACCGATTTATGGCCATTGAATTCGCCCTTGTACATTTTCAAAAAAATGCTTCAGGATTATGCCTTCAAAAAAGCAGACTTAATACATGCTTGGGGTGATGTCATGGCAAACCATATGAAGGAAAGCAACGTAGATATGTCAAAAGTTATGGTTTTGCCAAAGGGAATAAATTTAGATTACTTCGAATTCAAAGACACTTCCAATGAAACGATGATTAATGCCATAGTCACTCGTGCATTGCAGCCTGAATATCAGCACGATTTGATTTTGAAAGCGTTTTCGATTATCAAACAAAAAAAAATTCCGTTTAAACTGACAATTATTGGTGACGGAATAGAATTGAAAAATTTGCAATCAATGGCAAAGAAATTAAACATAGAAAATGAAGTTTTTTTTGCCGGTAGAATTAACAATAATGACATTCCAAAGTATTTACAACAGGCTAATTTTTATATCAGCACGCCAATAACCGAAGGTGTTTCGGCTTCTCTGTTTGAAGCGATGGCCTGTGGATGTTTTCCAATTGTAAGTGATTTGGCCGGAAACAGAAGCTGGATAAAACAAAAAGATAACGGAATACTTGTGAATATCGAAAATGAGTTTAATTTAGCCGAAGAATTGGAGTGGGCATATAACAATACTGACTTTACAAAAAAAGCGATAACCCAAAATCGGAAATTTGTAGAGGAAAACGCCAGCTACAAAACGAATATGAAAAAAATTGCTGATACTTATAATGATTTAATCAAGGTTAAATCGACCACTTAGATTTATGTGCGGGATTAATGGAATTTTCCATTTAAACTATAAAAAGGTTGATCAAAATCAACTGATAAAAATGCGGGATATCCTGGAACATCGTGG
>DBIH01000034.1 GCA_002296885.1 Flavobacterium sp. UBA807
GAACTCCGAATTCCATGCGATGCAATTTACCTCGATATTGATTATATGGAAGGCTTCCGTTGCTTCACCTGGAGCAAGGAATATTTTCCGGAACCAAAACGAATGGTAGCTGAATTGGCAAAAGACGGTTTCAAAACAGTGGTCATTATCGACCCCGGAATCAAAATAGATAAGGATTACTGGGTATATCAGGAAGCCCTTAAAAACGATTATTTCTGCAAACGTGCCGACGGACCTTATATGAAAGGAAAAGTTTGGCCGGGCGAATGCAATTTCCCTGATTATACGAAACCGGAAGTTAGAGAATGGTGGTCGGGATTATTTAAGGAATTGATTTCAGAAATTGGTGTAAAAGGTGTTTGGAATGATATGAATGAACCAGCTGTTATGGAAGTTCCCGGAAAAACATTTCCTTATGATGTTCGTCATGATTACGACGGGAATCCATGCAGTCACCGAAAAGCGCATAACATATACGGAACACAGATGGCGCGTGCCACCTATGAAGGCGTGAAGCGTTTTGCTTATCCGAAAAGACCATTTATTATCACACGTTCGGCTTATTCGGGTGCTCAGCGTTATACTTCATCATGGACAGGAGACAACGTAGCAAGTTGGGAACATTTATGGATTGCCAATATTCAGATGCAGCGAATGTCAATCTCGGGAATGGGATTCACCGGTTCTGATATTGGTGGGTTTGCAGAACAGCCTTCAGGTGAATTGTACGCAAGATGGATTCAGCTTGGGGTTTTCCATCCATTCTGCAGAACGCATTCATCAGGCGATCACGGTGAACAGGAGCCTTGGTCATTTGGCGAAGAAGTAATTGATATTACCCGGAAATTTGTTGAATTGCGTTACCAGTTGCTGCCGTATTTATACACAATGTTCTGGCAATATATCAATGAAGGAACTCCAATGCTAAAACCATTGGTTTATTTCGATCAGGATGATATGCATACGCATTACAGAACTGATGAATTCATTTTTGGTAACCAGATTTTGGTCTGCCCGATATTGGAACCAAATGCACAGGGACGAAGAATGTATATTCCGAAAGGAAGCTGGTACAACTACTGGACAAACGAATTGGTTGAAGGCAAAAAAGAACTTTGGATAAAAACCGATTTTGACCAGATTCCGATTTTCATCAAAGAAGGAGCGATTATTCCGAAATATCCGGTGCAGCAATATGTTGGCGAACTTCAGTTTGATGAATTGGAATTGGATGTGTATTACAAACTTGGCAAGGAGAAATCAACGGTTTATGAAGATGCACAGGATGGCTATGATTATAACAAAGGAAGATTCTCGTTACGAACATTCACATTAAACGGGAAAGAGAAAGAGCTTATCATTCAGCAACACAAAGAAGGAACCTTTGAAACAGGTTATTCGAATTTCAAAATCAACTTAAAAGCACTACCGTTTAAAGTAAAGAAAATAGAAGTTGATAATGAGAAAATAGCATTGGATTCATTACAATTTAATGGAGGGAACACATTGATATTGTATAAAGATTTTACAGAATTACATATATTCGGTGCCTAAAATTTCCCTAAATTTGTGTCTATAATACCTAACAAACATGAAAAATAAAATTCTATTATCCGCTGTTTTATTTATTGCACTATCGATATCATGTGCCAAAAATCCTTTTACTGGTAAAAACACTTTAGCCTTGGTCCCAAATAGTGAAATTCTGCCATCGGCGTTTGCGCAATACGGAACATTCTTAAAAGAAAATAAAGTTATTTCAGGAACTTCTGATGCTACCAAGGTTGTAAATGTTGGAACCAAAATCAAAAATGCTGCAGAAAAATGGCTTAATGCGAATGGTTATCAGGGCTACCTGAAAGATTACCAATGGGAATATAAACTGGTGGAAAGCAAAGAGGTAAATGCCTGGTGCATGCCCGGTGGAAAAATCGTAGTGTATTCGGGAATTCTTCCCATTACAAAAGACGAAGCCGGTTTGGCAACTGTTTTGGGTCATGAGGTTTCCCACGCATTGTGTAATCATGGTCAGCAGCGTATGAGTGCCGGAATGCTTCAGCAATTAGGGGCGGCAGGTGTTGGTGTTGCCGTTGGCGGGAAAAGTGCCGAAGTGCAACAAATTGCGATGACGGCGTACGGTGCAACTACTGAAATAGGAGGGATGCTTCCCTTCAGCAGAAGTCACGAAAGTGAAGCAGATAAAATTGGACTGACATTAATGGCCATAGCAGGATACAATCCGGAGCAGGCTGTGGTTTTCTGGTCGAGAATGGCATCTGCTTCAGGAGGGAATAAACCACCTGAATTTATGAGTACACACCCATCAGACGAAACCCGTATTGCGGCACTGAAAAAATTAGTGCCTGAAGCCAAAGCAGAAGCGGCTAAATTTGGGGTAACATTTAAATAACATACCACTTCTAAAAAAAGAGTATATTTGAATTCCGTCTCGTTCGAACACGAGACGGGATTTTTTTATTTAAAAGACTTTTTTATGCCAATACTTCCTAAGGGTCACCCAAAATTACTCAACGCCTGGGCT
>DBIH01000261.1 GCA_002296885.1 Flavobacterium sp. UBA807
TTTTCCGGAAACGGGACATAAAAGGCTTTTCCTTTTTCAAAAGAGAATGACATTCCGACCAATTCAGCATTCAAAGCATCAATTCCGGTTGTTTCGGTATCAAAGCAAACTGATTTTTGATTTATAAGGTTTTGCAAAAACAGCTTAATTCCTAGTTCGCCCTGAACGATTTGATATAAATGTTCCGTATTTTCTATGGTTGCATAATACGAATGTGGTTTTGGCTCATCGTTTTCATCATCTGAAAAGCCAAATAAATCAAATTGGCTTTCGTTTTTTGTGGTTGTTTTTTTGACAGGTTTTACAGAATCATCTGAAGTTTCAGTACCATTGCCATTGGTCTCAATTTCATCATATTCTTTTCCGGTTCCGAAGAATTTATCAAACTGGGCTTTTAGCTGACGGAATTCTAATTCTATGAATAAAGCATCTGTTTTTTCTACATCAGGTTTTGTCAACTCGTAATCATCAGCATTGAATTTTACATCACAGTCACAAATAATCTCTGCAAGTTTTTTGGATAAAATGCCAAGATCTTTATTGGCTTCAATTTTTTCCTTCATTGCACCTTTCAGCTTATCGGTATTTGCCAAAAGATTTTCCATCGAACCAAATTCTTTCAGTAACTTCTTTGCAGTAACTTCACCAACACCAGGTAATCCCGGAATGTTATCGGCGGCATCGCCCATCATTCCAAGGAAATCGATAACCTGTGAAGGATGTTCAATTTCAAAACGCGCCAATACTTCGGGAACCCCCCAAATTTCAATATCATTGCCCAGACGGGCAGGCTTGTACATGAAAATATTTTCGGAAACCAATTGCGCAAAATCCTTATCGGGCGTTACCATAAAAACCTGAAAGTTTTCCTTTTCGGCCTGTTTTGCAATAGTTCCAATCAAGTCATCGGCTTCACAACCGGCCAATTCAATAATAGGAATATGCATTGCCTGGAGCAATTGCTGGATGTAAGGAACGGCAATTTTAATAGCTTCGGGAGTTTCGTCGCGATGTGCTTTGTATTCCTGGTACATTTCAGAACGTACCTGACTTCCGCCTTTATCAAAAGCTACTGCCAAGTGATCTGGTTTTTCACGTTTGATAACATCCATCAGCGAGTTCATAAATCCGATAATGGCCGATGTATCCATTCCTTTAGAATTTATTCGCGGGTTTTTTATAAAGGCATAATATCCGCGGAATATTAAAGCATAAGCATCAAGAAGGAAAAGGCGTTTTTGTGACATAATTTAATTTTATAAGGATTGTAAAAATAGGAATTTGAAATAGATATTCTGGCAAAATCATAAACTAAAGTTAAACTTTTTTAAATGGGGATTTCTTCATTTTAGCTTCATTTTCCATCAATAATTTTGGCTTAGAAATAAAATGATAAAAGAGAATAGTTATGAAAAAAATATTTTTAGTTGCGTCATTTTTTTACAGTATTATTATTCAGGCACAAACTACGGAAAACTCAAGCGAAGTTATTCCGACTTTGGAAGTCCAGAAAGCGTTTCAAAAAGAGTTTCCAAAAGTTAAACCTGTATGGAGAAAAGAATTTTCAGGCAGTGATAAAGATGAACTGACTTATGAAGCTGATTTTTCTGTAAACAATTCCAATATGACGGCTGTTTATAATGCCATTGGAGTATTCAAGGTTTTACAATTTGAAATCAAACCAACAGAAATTCCGGTTAGAATTAGCAGTTATATGGAAAAAAATTATCCAAAAAACAAAATTGAAAAAGCAGCCAAAATGATGACAAACGATAATAAAATTACCTACGAAATAGGGATAACTATAAATGGAAAATGGAGTGATGCCGTTTTTGATAAAGAGGGAGATTTTTTAGAAATGGTTCAGAAAGATAATTGATTGTGTATTTTTAGAATTGTAGGTTGAAAAAGTCGGTGAAGCAATTTGCCGGCTTTTTGTTTACATTTACTTTAATATTTATTTTATGAATGTATTAATTGTTGAAGATTACAAAGAATTAGCCAAAGAGATAATCGATTTTTTGTCTAAAAATGGCTATTTGTGCAAATGGGTTTCGAATTGTAAAGATGCCTTGGAAGAAATGGGCGTGAATACCTATGATGCCATGCTTCTGGATTTGGGACTTCCTGATGGTGATGGTTTCCAGGTTCTGAAAAGCGTCAGGAAACAACAATGCAAAACTGCGGTAATTGTGATAACGGCCCGTGGCGAACTCGACGATAAAATCAACGGGTTGGAACTTGGTGCCGATGATTATCTGACAAAACCATTTGCACTTACCGAACTTGCAGCACGATTGTATGCCGTAATAAGACGAATGAATGGTTTTGTAACCAATGAAATAGAAGTTCATGGTTTCAAGATTCAACTGCAGGATTACAAGATAACATTTGATGAAACGCCACTTAGTTTAACCAAAAAAGAGTTTGATATTTTTCAATATTTGGTACTGAATAAAAACAGGGTTATTACAAGACTGCAATTGACCGAACACGTTTGGGGCGATATTCTGGAATTGAATTCCGATTCTAATTTTGTGGATGTACATGTTCGGAATCTGAGAAAAAAACTTGAAAAATTCACTAAGATAGATTGGTTTGAAACTGTTCGTAATGTTGGTTACAGAATAAATATTTAAATGAGGATAAAACACCAACTGGCTATTTTCAATGCGCTTACACGACTATTAATTATTGTTGTGCTTTGGTTTTCGTTGCCTATTCTTATTGAAAAAGTTGTTTACAAACACATCGACAAAACCCTTCTGGAAAAAAAACAAAAATTCATTGAACATCTTGATAAAGAGGAAATCAATGATTTTATCAATCGAAATGACTCGACCGAAACCTATTCGAGTTTCTCAACGCTGCATAATGAGTTTCTGCAATTGTATCAATCGAAAGAGAAAAATATTAAGAGCAATACCATTTTTAAAAATGAATCTCGGATTATTGAGGATGAGCAAAATGATTACCGGACATTGTATTATAGTTTTGATTATGAAAACAAAAGCTACCGTCTTGAGATTGGAAGCAGTTTAAGTGAAATTCAGGATCTGACTTTTGTCATCAGGCTTTTCATTTTAATTGTTCTTATTATTGTTGTTGTCTTCACGTTCCTTGTAGATACTGTTTTTGTGGAGTATTTGCTAAAACCGTTCTATAAAATTATAAATAAAAAAATTCGGAATGTCAACGCTCCCGAACGATTTGACTACACTACAATCCAATCGCACTCAACCGATTTTAGGGAATTGGATGAAGTCCTGAATCAGATGATGAAAAGTATCCAGGAACTTTTTAGTCACGAAAAACAATTTATTGCCAATGTTTCCCACGAATTGCTCAGCCCAATAGCGCTGCTCAAAAACCGATTCGAAAATTTGCTTCAGAATGAATCAATAAATGATGAAGGAATTGACAAAATAGCAAGTTCGATGCGTACACTCGATTTGCTCAAAAAAGTGATAAACAATTTATTGTTGATTTCCAGAATTGAGAATAATCAGTTTGCCAATAATGAACAGATTTCCATTAAAGAAATAATTGCTGAAATCCTCGAAGATTTTGAAGACAGGATTGAGGAGAAGAAACTTTCCGTTTCAAATGAAGTTGAAGATGATTTTATTTTTCTTGGAAATAGGATACTGATTCGGATTATGCTTTATAATTTGATATTGAATGCTATAAAATATAATGTTGCAAAAGGTAAGATTGCATTAAAAACGAACCACTCGGGAGACAATTACCTTTTAACTATTACCGACACCGGAAAAGGAATGACAGCAACACAAATGGCAACAATTTTTGAACGCTTCACGCGGATTGATATCGAGCAGGAAGGTCAAGGCCTGGGATTGGCCATTGTAGACAGTATTGCGAAGTTCCATCACATAGAAATCAAAGTTGATTCGAAAGTTGATACGGGAACTACTTTTACTGTTCAATTCCCTGTTGTCATAAAGAAAAGTTAAACTTTTATTCGGGTGTCAAGTCTTCATTTTCTCTTCATTTTGTGGTTGTAGCTTTGGTCTACAATAATGACAATAGTGTTAATTATTAATTCAAAAATTTAGAAATCATGAAAAAAGTAGTAATGTTAGCTTTGCTTGTTTTAGGAACAGCAGCTTTCGCAACAAATGCAAAACCAACTGTGGTTAAAGGAACAGCTAAAAAAGAAATTTCTTTAAGAAAACACAGAAAACATGCAAAAAAAGCTAAAAAAGTAGAAGCAGCTCAAACTTCTAGTACAACAAAATAACTAAATTATAAAAGGCTAGTTATTAATTCCGGAAAGAGCTGATGAACAATCAGCTCTTTTTGTTTGAGAAAAGTATAAATCACAAGACAATGTTAAATTTTATAAAGGCTTTAAATCTTCATTTAATCTTCATTTAACAAGAATACATTTGTCTTGTAAAAAATAATTAATTTCAAAAATTTTAAGATCATGAAAAAAGTATTGATGTTAGCTTTAGTAGTTTTAGGAACAACAGTTATGGTAAATGCTCAAACTGCACCAGCTAAAACTGCTACACCAGCTCCGGCTCCGGCAAAAGAAGTTAAAGCAAAAAAAGCACCTAAGAAAGCTAAAGCTGAGAAAAAAGTAGAAGCGGCTCCGGCTCCTGCTGCACCAGCCAAAAAATAATCTAACCTTTTGTCAAAAAAAAGTAGTCAAGCAAGACGTTATTTTTTGAAAGACCGATGAAGAAATTCATTGGTCTTTTTTTATTTAAACGAAAGTTAAAAATTGTCCAAAAACAAAAATTGATTCAACTTTCTTTGTTAATTTGTAACTCGAGGCCGTAGGCCGGACTGTACGAAGTAAAAAAAAATAAAGATGGCTTTTCGCTTACTAATTGTTTTCATTATCGTTGCAATAGTTGAAGTATATGCTTTTCAGGCAATCAAGACATTAACTAAATCGAAATGGATTCTCATAAGTTACATTGTTGTTTCTCTTGCGGCAATTATTTTCATTACGTATCAAATCCTGAAATTTGACCGAAGTGTTGGGCAGACCAAAATGACTTTGATTACTCTTGGATTGTTGCTTTTAGTCTTGTTGCCAAAAATCGTTCTGACATTTGTGATGCTTCTGGAAGATGTTTTGAGACTTTTAATGGGAACGGTTACACATTTTATGGGGCACAATACTGATAGTTTCCTGCCGAACAGAAGAAAGTTTGTTAGTCAGGTAGCATTAGGATTGGCAGCAGTTCCTTTCCTTTCTTTGATTTACGGTATGACCATCGGTAAATACAATTTCAAGGTACTACGTCAAACCTTATTTTTTCCCGATTTACCGGATGCTTTCGAAGGTTTTAAAATCACACAAATTTCGGATATCCATAGCGGAAGTTTTGATAATGAAGAAAAAATCAGGTATGCTATCGACTTAATTAACGAGCAGGAAGCTGATTTGTTTTTGTTTACCGGAGATATTGTCAATGCTAAAGCCGATGAGATGCATCCGTGGATTGAGATTTTTAATGGAATCAAAAAATATGAATATGGAAAGTATTCCATTTTGGGAAACCATGATTATGGAGCCTATTTAGATTGGAAGTCTGAAAAAGCAAAAGAAGAGAACTTCATAGCGATTAAGGATTTACACCGCCAGATTGATTTTAAATTAATGCTGAATGAGCATACAAAAATCAAAAAGGGAAATGATGAGATTGCCCTGATTGGTGTTGAAAACTGGGGGAGGCATTTTGGGAATAACGGTGACATCAATAAAGCAACCGAAAATCTAAATCCGGAAGATTTTAAAATCCTAATGAGCCACGACCCAAGTCATTGGGAATACATCGTAAAAAAGCATCCGAAGAACATCCAGTTAACGCTTTCCGGGCATACACACGGAATGCAGTTCGGGATAGAAATTCCGGGTTATTTCAAATGGAGCCTTGCCCAATACATGTACAAACAATGGGCAGGATTGTATCAGGAATTCGGAAGATACATTTACGTAAACCGCGGATTTGGTTTTCACGCCTATCCCGGAAGAGTAGGGATTATGCCGGAAATAACTGTTTTTGAACTAAAAAAAGGCAATATTGTAGCATAATTGGTTAAAAATGCTACATTTGTGAATTAATATTACTTTTAAGCTATAAAAAAGAAGTAAAAACGTTTTGGTTTTATGTCAAAATTTGGAGAATTAATCAATGCACAAGTTCCTGTTCTAATTGACTTTTATACAGAGTGGAACGAATCTTCAGTTTCTATGCATCCTGTAATTAGGGATGTTGCTGCTGCACTTGGTGACAGGGCAAAAGTGATAAAAATTGATGTGGATAAAAACCAGGAACTGGCTGATGCTTTACGTATCAAAGGTTTACCAACGCTAATGATTTATAAAGAAGGTCAAATGGTTTGGAGGCAATCCGGAGAACTGGATGCTAATACGATTATTGGTCTTGTTCAGGAACAATTGTAGTCAATCCTTTCACAAATAAATCCTTTTTCTTTTAAAAATTCTAATGTTTTAGGCAAAACATATTTTAAGTTTTGCTCCGCTTTTATACTATCGTGGAAAACGATAATACTTCCGCTTTTCACATTCTTTAAAACATTATCCAGACATTTTTCGGGTGTAATTGTTTGATCAAAATCGCAGCTCAAAATATCCCACATTATTATTTTGTAACCCAATTTTCGTAAAATTAGGGATTGTGTAGGTTTTATTTTCCCATAAGGCGGACGAAATAGAGTAGTGTTTGATAATTTGTTTTTAGTTATTTCTGATTGGCAAAATTTTGTGTTTTCAATATATTCATCAGTTGGAGTCTGCCAGCCTTTAAGGTGATTATAAGTGTGGTTGCCAATTGCATGGCCTTCCTGAATTACCTTTTTAAAAACTTCAGGATGTTTTTCAATGTTATTCCCGATGCAGAAAAAAGTAGCTTTAGCGTTATAAGCTTTTAACTGCTCTAATGTCCATTCGGTTACATTAGGAATTGGGCCATCGTCAAAAGTAAGGAAAACTTTGTTTCCGTTGTTTGGAATTTCCCAAACATAATTTGAAAAAATTCGTTTAATCAGCAAGTTTGTTTTTATCCAGAAACTCATAGGTTAAATATAAAAAAATGTGTCAAAATGAAATCTTCAAATTGACACATCTTCAAATTTTGAAATTATTTTATTCCAAATCCCTTCCGAAACGGGCAAATCTTTGTACTAAAGAATTGAACGCAGGTTTGTTTTTGTTGTAAAATTCAAGATCTTTATGGTCTTTCATAACTAATAATAAGCTTCTGTAACGCTCAATATCAGTAATAATATCAGATGCAATTCCGTTTTGGATTGATGGCTGAATACCTGAAAAATAGGTCAGGCTTTGTTTGTATTTTGTTATCAATCGGGTTAATAATTCCCTTGCTTTTGCTTTTTCACCAAGTTCATAATAACCACTTGTAAATGGTTCGACCATCGTGTAATAACCATAATAATCCATAGGCATCTTTGTCAGAGCTAAATCAATGATTTTTTTGGCTTTTTCAGTTTTACCTTCATTGATTAATTGCTCCATTAATCGCGCCATATTTGTTCTGTAGGATATGCTGTTTTTGCGGGTTTCAGGATCATGGTAAATAGTAGTAAGATCACCGTTACCCCAGCTCCATTTCATAACTAAATCATACATTTTGTCGCTGTCAATATCGCCCATATCATAAGGGTTATCTTTATCGATAGGCGTTTTCACCGGAACCAGTTTATAAACCAATCCGTCTAATTGAAGATAATCTTTCATCCAAAGGTAATCATCATCACCAAAGCTTCCCCCGGTGAAATATACTGGTCGTTTCCAGTCATTGTTTGCCAAAACATCCAGAGCCATCAAACGGTTTTTATACATAGCACTTCCTTTGATATCTAAATCTATGTATGGCACAATTGAATCGTAATACTTCGGATTAACAACCTTATTTTTGATAATATTGGCTTTATCAATAGGAATCCTGATTTTATTGGTTGGATAATAGTGAATGGTTTGCCCATTAGCCATTTCAACGGTTGATCTGGGATCCTTTATGAACTTTATAAAATCTTTTAAATTCCACCTTGCCTCAGTTTTTGGAATATGTGCCACATAATCTAATTTATCACCAACATATTCATCATGCCTAAATGATATAGGCAATCCATCCGATTGATAGGTTTTGAATTTCATTTGATCAATATACCAATCGGTCATAAACAATTGGGTGTTTACAATCTTTATATCTGTTCTGATGCCTTCAATTTCCTGTGCATACCAAAGTGGAAAGGTATCGTTGTCACCAATAGTATAAAGAATGGCATTTTGGTCGCAGGATTCAAGGTAATTTTTAGCCATAGCTATTGCAGTGTATTTTTTGGCACGGCTGTGATCATCCCAGTTTTGAGATGCCATAAGTACAGGAGCTGCTAAAAGACAGGCAGAAATAACTATTGGTCCGGCAAGTTTAGATTTTGTATACCCGGCTACGATTTCGTAAATCGCATAAACGCCAAAGCCAAGCCAGATCGCATATACATAAAATGAGCCAACTAATGCATAATCACGTTCGCGTGGCTCAAAAGGTCTTTCGTTAAGAAATATTTTTAAAGCAATACTATTGAATAAGAACAATGCCAATAACACATAGAAGCTCTTCAAATCTTTTTGGGCATGGTACATCAAACCAATTAAACCAATGAAGAACGGAAGGAAATAATATAAGTTTCTTCCTTTGTTATTTTTAACATCGTCCGGAAGATTTTCCTGTGTTCCTTTGCCAAGATGGATTTCATCGATAAACTTGATTCCGCTTAGCCAGTTGCCATCAAGATTATCATATTTTCCTTGAACATCGTTTTGTCTTCCTACGAAGTTCCAAAGTAAATACCTGCCATACATATATCCGAACTGATATTCGAACATAAAACTAAAATTATCCCAGGCCGATGGCTTTTCAACGGTTATATAATCGCTGTATTTTTTAAGGAAAGCAATATAATCTTCATTGTCGATTTTTTTCTGGGCATAAGCCGATTTGAATTGAGAAATGGTTTTCTGCATTTCTTCTTTCAACTGACCCACCGCCATAGCAACCTGATCTTCACTCAAACTGTCGATATTAACACCATATTGTGCCAAATCGTCTTCATAAGGATAGTTTTGGTTAAGCTCTACTTTTGGTACACCTGTAAACTGAATGTAATTTTCGATGTTGTCGGTGCTCCAAAGTCTGGGCAGGAATGCTTTTTGAGCATTGTCGCTGTTTTGTTCAGCATTTTTATAATTGTTTACAATGACGTATTTACCGGTTTTATAATCTCTTTCATAGTTGGGTTTCTTATCTAAATAAGGCTCGTCTTTATCCAGCCCGGCAAAAGTATCAGTATATTGCGGACCATAAAATAAAGGGTTGACACCATATTGTTCCCTGTTATAGTATGCCAGAACTTCGGCAGCATCGGAAGGCCTGTTCTCATTAATGACTACATTCGCATTGGCGCGGACAGGAAGCATCATCCAAACCGAAAAACCAAGAAGTACAAAAAGAATGCACAATAGTGCAGTATTGTAAAACGGATGCCCTTTTGCACGTGTGTATCGCAATCCGAAACAAAAGAACGCAATTATCAATAAAAAGGAGAAAATAGTACCTGAATTAAATGGCAGACCGATGTCATTCACCATAAAGATTTCCATTTTCCCAAAGAATGCCAAGGTATATGGCAATAACAATTTGAAAATGAATAATAAAATGGCAACAATGATAATGTTGGCAATGATAAAATTTTTAACGGTAATGGTCTTCCAATTTTTGAAATAATACAAAAAACCGATGGATGGAATCGTCAATAAAGCCATAAAGTGAACACCGAACGAAAGACCAATCAGTAATGAAATCAATAACAGCCAACGGTTGCCTCTTGGTGTGTGCATATCCTGTTCCCATCGCAATGCAAGCCAAAATAATAGTGCAATAAATAACGACGCCATTGCGTAAACTTCTGCTTCAACCGCACTCGACCAAAAACTATCAGAGAAAGCAAATGCTAAAGAACCAACGAATGAGCTTCCCAAAACAACGATTGCCTTATTTTTGTCTATATCAGTGTATTGAGAAATTATTTTCCGCAACAAAATTGTTGAAGACCAAAACATAAATAAAATAGTAAAGGCACTTGAAAATACCGAGAGCATATTTACCATTAGCGCAACAGTTTCCTTGCTTGTAGCAAACATTGCAAAGAAGGCACCAAGTATTTGGAATAATGGAGCTCCGGGAGGATGCCCTACCTGCAGTTTTGCTGAAGTTGAGATATATTCGCCGCAATCCCAGAAACTCATGGTAGGTTCAACGGTAAGCGAGTAAGTGATTAAAGCGATTGTAAATGCAGTCCATCCTAAGATGGTATTCCATTTATTGAAGTTGAAGTTCATCATATAGCTATGAAATGATAAGTTTTATTTTGATGCTACAAAGAAACTATTTTTTAACGTAAGTTTACTTGCGTTAACAAATTTTTCTTAAACAACATAACGAATTAAAATCAAGTTTATTATGCGGATTTCTTAGAAGTCTTTTGGAAAGGATTTTATTTTTTATAATTTTTATTTGTGTAAAATAAAATTTGTACTAAATTTGCACTCGCATTAAGCAAATCTGGTCCATGGTGTAATGGTAACACTACGGTTTTTGGTGCCGTCTTTCTAGGTTCGAGTCCTAGTGGACCAACAAAAAAGCCTCTCAATCTGAGAGGCTTTTTTGTTTTATTCGCTTTTAATATATCTATTATATCTTGAAAGTAACTACAGGTCGAACCGAATGATTGACTAAATCTTCACTGATGCTTCCGTTAAAGAAGTGAGCAATTCCTTTTCTTCCGTGTGTGCTCATACCAATCAAATCTGCATCGATGTGATT
>DBIH01000060.1 GCA_002296885.1 Flavobacterium sp. UBA807
TCATTTCATTCGAAATGACAATTAACCTTCCATTTTAGTTGATAATTCAAACCAACGCTCTTCTTTTGCTGAAAGTTTATTAATGATGACTTCCAATTCTTTGGCTTTTGTTGTAATGTCAGCATCAGCAACCTTTCCTTCAGAAAACAAGTTTTCGATTTGTTTTTTCTCGTATTCTAAATCCTTGATTTCGCGTTCGATTTTGTTGAATTCCTTTTGTTCATTAAAACTCAAACCCGAAGCTGTTGTGCTGTTTTGTTTCCAGTTGACTTTTTCCTTCGTTTCCGATTTTTCAGGTTCAGCCGAATCTTCATAAACCCTGAAATCGGAATAATTTCCGGGGAAATCCTCAATTTCTCCTTCGCCACGGAAAACAAATAAATGATCGACAATTTTGTCCATGAAATATCTGTCGTGCGAAACAACAAGCAAACATCCGGGATAATCCAATAGAAAACTTTCCAAAACATTCAGCGTTACAATATCCAAATCATTTGTAGGCTCATCAAGAATCAGGAAGTTTGGATTCTGAATCAGAACCGTACATAAATACAATCGTTTCAATTCGCCACCGCTTAATTTTTCTACAAAATCGTATTGCTTTTTGGCATCAAAAAGAAAACGCTCCAACAACTGCGAAGCCGAAATAATCCTGCCTTTCATCAGCGGAATGTATTCGCCATATTCCTTAATGACGTCAATAACTTTCTGTCCCGGTTTTGGATTGATGCCGCTTTGTGTATAGTAACCTACTTTTATCGTGTCGCCAATGACTACTTTTCCGGAATCGGGCAAAATAGTTTTGGTTAAAATGTTTAAGAAAGTCGATTTTCCCGTTCCGTTTTTTCCGATAATCCCAACACGATCGCCACGTTGAAAATCGTAGCTGAAATTTTCAAGAATGACACGGTCACCGAATTTTTTATATAATTTGTGAAGCTCAATGATCTTGCTGCCCATACGCTCCATATTGATTTCGAGCTCGATTACATTTTCCTTTCTTCGGCTTTCGGCAACAGCCTTAATTTTATAAAAATCATCCTGACGCGATTTTGATTTGGTGGTTCTAGCTTTCGGTTGACGACGCATCCATGCTAATTCTTTTACAAAAAGGTTCTGTGCTTTGTCAATCGTTGAATTTTCAATCGCGAGGCGTTCTTCTTTTTTCTGAAGATAATAGGAATAATTGCCTTTATAGGAATACATTTTACCATTATCAAGCTCGATGATTTCGTTGCAGACGCGTTCCAAAAAGAAACGGTCGTGTGTAACCATGAACAGCGTTATGTTTTCTTTTGCAAAATAACTTTCAAGCCATTCGATCATTTCCAGATCTAAGTGATTTGTTGGTTCATCCAAAATCAATAAGTCAGGGCGATTGATTAAGATAATAGCTAATGATAAACGTTTTTTCTGTCCACCCGAAAGCGATTTTACTTTCAGTTTTAAATCGTCAAGCTTTAATTTGGATAAAATCTGCTTGAATTGGGTTTCAAAATCCCAGGCATTATGACGATCCATTTCATCAAAAGCCAATTGGTATTTTTCCTCGTCTTCAGGATGTTCCAATGCTTTTTCGTATTGCTCGATTACTTTTAGGATTTCATTATCCGAAGCAAAAATACTTTCCTCAATCGTGAGTTCCTGCTGAAGATTATCCTTTTGTGACAGAAACGCCATTTTCAAACCTTTTCGAATCACAACCTGACCAGTATCGGGCTCATCTTCGCCATTGATGATGTTCATGATGCAGGTTTTCCCTGAACCATTTTTGGCGATAAAGGCAATTTTCTGGTCTTTGTTGATGCCAAACGAAATGTCTTTAAACAAGGTTCTTTCGCCAAAGGATTTTGATATGTTTTCTACGGAAAGGTAATTCATTAATTTGAAAATTTGAAAATGCGGTAATTTGAAAATTCCCAGCGTGCAAAAATACTATTTTATAGTTTCTCTCATTTTCAAATCTTAAAATTTCCAAATTTTCACCCGAGGCGAAGCCGAATCGTATGAAATAAAATTATATTTGTCCAATGCAACTATCGGTTATCATCCTTAATTATAATGTGCGCTACTTTTTGGAGTTGTGTGTTTTGAGTGTACAAAAAGCCATTCAGAACCTGGATGCCGAAATCATTGTCATCGACAATAATTCTTCCGACGACAGCTGTGCTATGATGAAGCAGCTTTTCCCTAAAGTCAAACTTATTGAAAACAAAGAAAACTCAGGTTTTCCAAAAGGCAATAATATTGCAGTTAAGGAAGCAAAAGGTGAATACATCTGCATACTGAATCCCGATACGGTTGTTGCTGAAGATACTTTTGAAAAAATCTTGGCTTTCGCGTCATCCCGAGCGCAGTCGAAGGACGATTTAGGAATTGTTGGTTGCAAACTCATTGACGGAACCGGAAACTTTCTGCCTGAAAGCAAACGCGGAATCCCAACACCCTGGGTTGCTTTTACCAAGATTTTTGGCTTATATAAAATCTTTCCGAAATCAGCATTGTTTAATAAATATTATGCTCAGCACTTAGATGAAAACCAAACCGGGAAAGTAGATATTCTTGTAGGAGCTTTTATGGTTATGAAGAGAGAATTGTATAATCAATTGGGAGGTTTTGACGAAAACTGCTTTATGTATGCCGACGATATCGATTTGTCATACCGTGCGTTGTTGCTTCACAAACAGAATTACTATTTTCATGAAACAACGGTAATTCACTATAAAGGGGAAAGCACGGTTAAAGACGGAACATATATGAAACGTTTTCAGGAAGCAATGAATTTCTTTTATAAAAAGCATTTCAAAGGTTCCGTTTTCTTTTCGTTGTTTATGAAGATTGGAATTGTCTTCTTTTCCGTTGTCAAAATGTTTCAGGGGAAAACAAAAACAAATAATCAGATTAATCAATATATACTGATTTCCGATAATGATGCCACACGTGTACAATTAGAAAACAAGCTTCAAGAAAATGTAGAAATAATAGCTTTGGATGAAAGAAAAATAGTATTTTCACAATCGGTAAAAAAAACAGAAATAATTTTGGATACCAATTATCTCGATTTTAAATCTGCTATAAATTTTATCGAAGCTAACAGAAATGAATCTTTTACTTTTAAGCTAATACCGATGCAAAGCAATTTCATTATTGGAAGTAATAGCAGTAATGACAGAGGTATGTTCACACTATTTAACTAAGGCAGATGAAAAAAATCTTGAGAATTATTATTGTAGTTTTTGTACTGACTGCAAACGCTGTTTTTAGTCAGGAAGTAAATAGTTCACAGACAAAACCTTCTGTACAAAATGCAGCACCTTTTAACAGTGCAGGCAAATTAGAAAACAATGTTTTTGACATACCTACTTGTTCAACATCAGTTGTTCCGCCAACTGTTCTTGGAGGAATAAATGTAACCAGTACTTTTTCGGGTTCAGTTAATACCTACCCAACAGCCTATACATCTTGCCCCGGCGCTTATACTACTCCGGCAAATTCAATTTGGCTGGGTTCAGCAGGTCCTTTTTCGTATACCTTTAATTTTAGTGCACCGGTTAATAATTTGGTTATTGTCATTACGGCTACCGGCCAGATTGCCGATGAAATTTTTCATTTTACAACCAATGTAGGTAACCCCACAATTATTGATAACGGTTCCTGTGTAACAACTGTAACAGGCAATACCATAACTTCAGGAAATGGCGGAGGTTTTAATGGCGGCGGAGGTATTTTTACAATTGTAACTTCAGTTCCGTTTTCATCAATGACAATTGACGGTCCCGGAGGAGTAGCAGGTTCTTTATTTGCATTATGCTCACAATCGGTTGTACCGGCAACGTGTAATGTAGGTTCGGTAGCACCTAACTTATCGGCAAATACTTTGAGTGCCAATTGTACGAGTACAACAGTTAATCTGAATTCAATATCTTCATCAAATACACCAACTGCAACAGGTGTTACTTTGCAATGGTTTAGCGGAGCTACACCTTCGACTACAAACCAATTAACAAATATTCAGGCATCAAATGCAACCGCCGGACCAACATATTATGCTGCCTTTTTTGATTCGGTTAATAATTGTTATAGTGCTGTAACTCCAGTAACGACAACTCAGGGAAGTGTTGTTACACCAACATTTACTCAGTTAGGACCAATTTGTGAAGGAGGTTCTTTAGCGGCACTTCCAACAACTTCCAATAATGGAATTTCGGGTTCATGGTCGCCTGCAATTAATAATACAGCTACCACTACCTACACATTTACACCTACAAATCCGTTGTGTACAAATACTCAAACAATGACAATTGTTGTCAATCAAAAAGTTGAACCTATTTTTAGTATTCCAAATGCATTGTGTTATGCAGCCAGCCTCATATTACCTTCAATTTCAGACAATGGTATAAACGGAACCTGGAATCCGGCAGCTAATAATTTAGCAACCACGACTTATACTTTTACTCCAAATCCAGGTGAGTGCGCTATATCAAAAACACAGACTGTATCAATATTTGAAGATTTTGATTTTGAAATTGTTGATGATTGTGTTGGATCTGATTATATATTGAGTGTAAATCCTATTGCAAAGAGCTTTGATATAAATTCGGCTACTTATAATTGGCAATATACTACTACTTCAGTGGGAAATAATACTGATTTTGATGTTACGACTTTTGTGAAAGACAACTCACTTTCTGAACAATTGCCTATAACAATTAGTTTGACAGTAACGGATTCTGATGGATGTTCAAAGACCAAACAATTTTTGGTTGAGAGCATTTTTTGCGGTATTCAAAAAGGAGTTTCAGCAAACGGTGATGGTGATAATGATTTTTTTGATTTGAGTCTGCTGAATGTGAAAAAACTGGAAATCTTTAATAGATATGGAGTTAAAGTTTACAGCAAAGAAAATTATTATAAGGAATGGCATGGTCAGTCCAACGAAGGGAAAAATCTACCCGATGCGACATATTACTATGTTATTGAATTTAAAAATAATAGCAAGTCAAAGACTGGTTGGATATATCTTAACCGACCAAAATAATCTTTTTCGAAGCATAAAATATTTTTCAAAATTGTTTAATTGATAGTTAAACCTAAAAATAATCATTAATTTTGCAGACGAAATTGCAAAATACAACTTTAGTTTACATATATGGCAAAGTTTGAATTGAAATTACCTAAAATGGGTGAAAGTGTTGCGGAAGCAACCATTACAAATTGGTTAAAAAAAGTAGGCGAAAAAATCGACGCCGATGAAGCTGTGCTTGAAATTGCTACAGATAAAGTAGACAGCGAAGTACCAAGTGAAGTTTCGGGGGTTTTAGCCGAAATCCTATTTCAGGTAAATGATGTTGTTAAAGTTGGACAAACGATTGCTATTATTGAAACCGAAGGTGGAAGTGTTGCTCCATCTGCACAGGAAACAAAAACAGAAGAAACTCCAGCGGCAGTAGCTGAAGTTGCAAAAACCGTAGAAGTTGCTCAGGCAGCTGTTGCTCCTGCAGACTTCAAATCATCAGACAAATTCTATTCTCCTCTGGTAAAAAACATTGCTTCAGCAGAAGGAATATCTGTTGCCGAACTCGACACAATTGCCGGTTCAGGAAAAGATGGAAGAGTTACCAAAGAAGATATCTTAAATTATATTAAAAACAGAGGAACTGTCACACCGAGCGCAGTCGAG
>DBIH01000021.1 GCA_002296885.1 Flavobacterium sp. UBA807
TGATTTTGGTTTTTATCCTGCTTGTCTTTATCCTTATCCCCTTCCTTTTTATCCTGATCTTTGTCTTTACCGTCTTTTTTGTCGTCCTTTTTATCCTGATTTTTATCTTTATCCTTGTCTTTGTTTTTATCTTTATTCTTGTCCTTATCCTTTTTGTCTTTATCTTTTTTATCGTCTTTCTTAGGTGGATTTTCTTTCAGCATCTTTTTAGCCAAGGCATAATTATAACGAGTCTCATCATCGGCCGGATTGTTACGCAACGCATTTTTATAAGCTTCAACAGCACCTGAATAATCTTTGGCTTTCATAAGTGTGTTTCCGATGTTGTGAAACGCCTGATGTTTTTCTTCTTTTGTTTTAGCAGTTTTCAATGCTTTTGCATAATGATATTTAGCTTCAGCAGATTGATTTTGCCTGTAAACTGCATTTCCTAAATTATACGAAGCAATAGATTTTTTGGGATTTTTAGATTCTGAAATTCGGTATTCTGCTTCAGCATCGGCGTATTTTTTTTCCGAAAAAGAATCGTTTCCTTTTGGCAAATCTTTATCCTTTTCCTGAGCCTGAATTGCAAAGGAAAGAAGAGTAAAACTATATAAAAGTAACTTTTTCATTTATTCTTTTTCATTAAATAAATTCATCTTTTTCACCCATTTTGTCTTTTTCTCCAAAAGAAAAACATCTAAGAACAAAAGGAAAAATCCAAAACCTAAAAACCACTGAAACTGCGATTTGAAATCGGCCATTTGCGTGCTTTCGAATTCTGTTTTCTGAATGTTGTCTAAGGCATGCTTCACATAATCCAGAACTTCTTTAGTCGAGTTGCCATCAACATAACCACCACCGGCACTTTTGGCAATGGTTTTTAAAACCTCTGCGTTTCGTTTTGTAATGACCACTTCGCCATTTTGGTCACGCTGAAAACTTTCGACAACACCATTTTTCTTCAACGGAATGGTTCCGCCTTTTTCTGTTCCGACACCAATCGTCATAATCTTTAAACCCGCTTTTTTGGCTTCTTCAGCAGCATCAGCAGCGGCATCAGAATGATCTTCACCATCGGTAATGATGATTAATAGCTTATTGGTTTTGTCTTTTTTATCTACCCAGGTCGTTGCCAGGTTTATCGCCTGATCTATAGAAGTTCCCTGAGCCGAAATCATTCCGGGATTCATCGTTTGTAAAAACATTTTACCGACACTATAATCAGAAGTAATTGGTAGAACAGGGAACGCACTTCCCGAATAAGCTATAATTCCGATTCGGTCGCTACCCAGATTATTGATGATTTGGGAAACCAATTGCTTGCTTTTTTCCAAACGGCTTGGTGCAACATCTTCTGCCAACATACTTTTAGAAACGTCGATTGCAAAAATGATATCAATTCCTTCGCGTTTTACCGTTTCCATTTTGGTCCCGATTTTTGGATTTACCAAACCAATGATCAGGCAGGTCAGAGCCAATAAAATCACAACCAATTTTAGCGCTGGTTTGAAAGTCGATTTTTCAGGGCTTAATTTTTTGATTAATTCCAAATCGCCAAACTCGCGCTGTTTCTTTCTTTTCCAGAATTGAATGTACAGGAAAAGCATTGCCATCACCGGAATAGCAATCAGGAAATACAAATACCATTTTTCTTCTAACTCGTACATAATCAATTATGAATTATGAATTTTAAATTATAAATTAAGTTTTTTTTCATGTTTGAATCTCTTTCGTAATTCCTAATTTTCAATTCGTAATTATATAAAACTTCTGTAAATCGTGTTTCGCAAACCAAACTCAATCAAAACCAAAATTCCTGCAATCCAAACAAACGGGCGGTATTTTTCGTCATAATCATAGAACTTTAATTCCTGGATTTCAGTTGTTTCCAATTTATTGATTTCGGCATAAATCGATTCCAGTTTGCTGTTGCTGCTGGCTCTGAAATATTTCCCACCGGTATTTCGGGCAATCGTCTGCAATAAATTCACATCAATTTCAACAGGCATCATTCGGAATAAGAATCCACCATTCGGGGCATAAGCATATGGGAACATTGCATTTCCATTGGTTCCGATTCCGATGGTGTAGACTTTAATTCCGTATTCGCGCGCAATCTGCGAAGCGGTTTCGGGCTCAATAAATCCGGCATTGTTTACACCATCCGTCAAAAGAATAATCACTTTACTTTTGGCTTTGCTGTCTTTTAAACGGTTCACGGCTGTTGTCAGCCCCATTCCGATTCCTGTTCCGTCCTGCAATACATTATCGTATTTTATGCTTTGAATAGCCTGCTGTATAAGTGCCTTATCGCTTGTAACCGGAGTTTTTGTATACGCTTCTGAAGCATATACCACAATTCCGATTCGGTCATTTGGCCTTCCTTCTACGAAATTCTCGGCAACTTTTTTCAAAGCTTCCATTCGGTTGGGATGTAAATCTTTTGCAAGCATACTTCCCGAAACGTCAATTGCCATAACAATATCAATTCCTTTTGTTGATTTTGTCTGACTGCTGATATCTACTTTTCTTGGTCGCGCCATAGCAATAATCAACGAACTCAAGGCCAATAATCGCATCACAAACAAAAGTGGTTTTAGTTTTGCCAGCAACGATTTTTGCGCTTTGAAACCTTTAACCGAACTTATTTTCAAAGTTGCGGTTTGCTGTTTTCTTTTCCATATATACCAAACAACAGCAGCCGGAAGTAATAAAAACAACCAGAAAAATTCAGGATTTAAAAAACTTACCTCTTTCATTGCTGTGGTGTTTGTAATTCGACCGAGTTCAACATTCTTTCGGCAATCTGCTGTCCGTATTTATCGTCTTCGCGATGCATTACCAAAATGGTCTGCAATCCACCGTTTTGACTGAATAGCAATAATTCATAATACATTTTCGTTGATTTGCCGTTTATCTTATCAAGAACTGTCAATGTTCCGTATGCTTTTTTACCTGAAATCCCTTTTTGGGTATCAAAATCTTCGGTCTTCACAATGATATTTTGTGCGCCCTGAGATTCCATTAAATTCATATAGTTCTCAGCGGTTTTATCCAAATCTATCTGAGTTTCCTGTTTGTATGTGACTGTTGAAACGGTGATATAAAAATCATCCAGAATACTTCCATAAACAAAGGTCTGCATTTCTTTAATCAACGCGGCGGCATCTTTTGGTAACATTTTCGATGCATCCATTCGCTTCAAAACTTTCGGTGTTTCTACTCGCACACCAGGATTTCCATATTCGCTGTAAACCCATTGCCCTTCAACTAAATCTTTGGTTGGATGACCGATTATATTGTCTTTTACATAATCGAAACCTTTGAAATAAATCAAGCCTAAAAGGAAAAGCATCAACATTCCAAGGACGATTCCAATTGTGGAAATGATTCTAACTCTTTTTTGTTTTTTGAGTTTTAACAAACGCGCTAACTCTTTCTGCTGCTCGTTCCATTGAGCTAATTCATCGTCTTCTTCAACAATTTCAGGAATCGATTTGTGAATGGTTACAATGGAATTTGAAATACGTTTTTTATCTTCTTCAATCTCAAAATCAAGCGGCTTTACTTTGGCGAATTTTACCAAATCGGCTTGTTTTAAAACCTTTTCAAGATTTTCGACTGTTTCATTCGACAGTTTCAGTTTATGCTGTTTCGCGGCTTTTCGTAATCCTTCAATAAGTTCAGAAGTGGTGCTTTCCATTGCCGGAATATGAATTTCTTCTTCTATATAATTACGCGCAATGTCGGTCAGTTCTGAATAATAATACTTGATTTCACCTTTCTGCCAAAGTTCTTTCTTCTCTAATTGCTGTAGTAAAGTTGTTGCTTTTTCGATAGGTGATTTATAAACCACTTCTTCGACTTTTGGTTTACTTTGTCTTTTCTTGATGAATTGGTAAATGAAATAACCAGCCGCTGCGATAGCTAACAGGATTAAAATGTAAATCCACCAGGTTCCAAGTGGGCTTTCAACCTGAGCGATGTCTTTGATGTCGTACATTTTTTGTTTTAATGTATCCACTTTTACATCGTTGACTTCGACTTTAATGCTGTCCGAAAAAGCAGTTTTTCCGTTGATTAAAACCGGAATTCTTGGAATGACATATCTTCCGCTGTCGAATTGTGTTAAGCCGTAATTTTTAATCAACTGATAACGTGAACCATTTTTAATCGTATCAATTTTATAGGATTGAATTACTTCTAAAGCACCAAAATTTTTAGCTTCAGGGAATTTTACTTTTGATAAAGTATCGACATCAGTTTTTAAAGTCAGTTTGAATTCAGCTCCAATTTTATTTTTGGTAACATTGACGGAAGTTGTCACCTTAGGTTGTGCCCAAAGCGAAGTAGATAGAAGGGAAAATAATATGTATAATCTGAATTTCATTGTCTTATCTGGATTTGAAATAACCCAATAATTTTGTCACATAGCTTTCGTCAACACGCGTGTTCACCGTTCCCGATCCGCATTTTGAAAAGATATCCTTAAAGTAATCTACTTTTTCCTTGTATTGTTTTTCGTAGCTCAAACGCGCTTTTTTCGAGCCTGTATTTACGACCAAAACTTCTCCCGTTTCGGCATCTTCCATTTCCACCATTCCAATGTTTGGCATTTTTTCTTCTCGGATGTCATACACCCGGACACCGGTGATGTCGTGTTTTTTTCCGGCAATCTTTAAGGTTTTCTCATAATCATCATCCACAATAAAATCAGAAATTACAAAGACAATTGCTTTCTTTTTCTGAGTTCCCGAAAGGAATTTTAAAGCCTGAGACAAATCGGTTTGTTTGCTTTTAGGTTGGAATTCGATTAATTCACGAATGATTCGCAATACGTGCGATTTCCCTTTTTTAGGCGGAATATACAGTTCGATTTGGTCCGAGAATAAAATCAGTCCAATCTTATCATTGTTCTGCGTTGCTGAAAAAGCCATGGTTGCGGCAATCTCAGTAACGATTTCACTTTTCAGTTGATTTTTTGTCCCAAAACTTTCAGAACCTGAAATATCAACCATCAGCATCATTGTCAGTTCACGTTCTTCTTCAAAAACTTTTACATAAGGTTCGTTATAACGCGCTGTTACGTTCCAATCGATGGCACGAATGTCGTCGCCATATTGGTATTGACGCACTTCCGAAAACGTCATACCGCGTCCTTTAAATGACGTATGGTATTCGCCCGAAAAGATATGATCACTCAATCTTCGGGTTTTGATTTCGATTTTACGAACTTTTTTGAGTAAGTCTTTTGTTTCCATTGCAGTTGTTGGTTGTTGGTTGTTGGTTGTTGGTTGTCGGTTGTTGGCAAATTACCATCAACTATCAACCATTAACTATCAACTTTTTAAGGAACTTCGATTTCGTTTACGATTTTGTTGATGATGTCAACAGAAGTGATGTTTTCAGCTTCGGCCTCGTAAGTAACTCCAATTCTGTGACGCAAGACATCGCGAACTACGGCACGAACATCTTCCGGAATTACATAGCCGCGACGTTTGATAAAAGCATAACATTTGGCAGCAGTTGCCAGATTAATACTTCCACGAGGAGAAGCACCAAAACTGATAAGAGGTTTTAAACTTTCCAGCTTGTATTTTTCAGGATTACGCGTAGCAAAAATGATGTCTAAAATGTATTTCTCAATTTTTTCATCCATGTAAACTTCGCGAACCGCTTCTTGTGCTTTTAGAATTTGATCAACAGTAACAACTGCGTTTACTTTTTCATAAGCGCCTTTAAGGTTCTGACGAATAACCAAACGTTCTTCATCCATTTTTGGATAATCGATAACTGTTTTCAGCATAAAACGGTCAACCTGTGCTTCCGGTAACGGATAAGTTCCTTCCTGTTCTATAGGATTTTGGGTTGCCAAAACTAAAAATGGCTTATCCAATTTGAAAGAAGTATCGCCAATGGTTACCTGTTTTTCCTGCATCGCTTCAAGCAAAGCCGATTGCACTTTTGCCGGCGCACGGTTAATCTCATCGGCTAAAACGAAGTTGGCGAAAATAGGTCCTTTTTTAATAGAAAATTCATTGGCTTTGATGTTGTAAATCATCGTTCCGACAACATCAGCCGGTAATAAGTCAGGAGTAAACTGAACACGGCTGAAAGTTCCGTGAACGGCTTGTGATAAAGTATTTATGGCTAAGGTTTTTGCCAAACCGGGAACACCTTCCAGCAAAATATGACCCTGACCTAAAAGTCCAATTAACAATCGTTCTACCATGTGCTTCTGTCCAACGATTACCTTGTTCATTTCCATCGTTAGCAAATCGATAAAAGCACTTTCTCTTTCAATTTTTTCATTAATTGCTCTAATGTCTAAAGCAGTACCGGTTTCTTCCATAGGATTCTATATTATTCTGATAAATAAGCGTTCAAATTTTAACATTTCAAAAGTGAAAATTTAATCCGTTCACAGATGTTAATGATGCGTTAAAAGTTTAGAAAACATCACTATTTTAAGGATGATTTATGATTTTCTTTTTATAATTTTAAGACCTAATCTGTTTTCGGGATTTTCGGCCGGCAAAATAATGAATTTTTCAAACTGCTAAAAAAATCGAAAGCAAACTTCAATCGCAAAAAATGAAAACAAAACTATCGCCCATTATTGCCGGAACGATGAATTGGGGAATATGGGATAAGAATTTAAACACCCCCGAAATGGAGCATCTGATGCATATCTGTATCGAAAACCAAATCACCACTTTTGACCATGCCGATATTTATGGGAATTACACTACTGAAGCTGATTTTGGCAAGGCTTTCAACAAAAGTAACATTGACAGAAATAAAATCCAATTGATTTCAAAATGCGGAATTCAGCATATAAATGGCAGAAATAATCCTATTAAGCACTATGATTATTCAAAGGATTACATTATTTGGTCGGTTGAAAATTCATTAAAAAACCTGCAAACCGATTATTTGGACGTGTTGCTTTTGCACCGCCCGAGTCCTTTGATGGTTGCGGATGAAATTGCAGAAGCAGTTTCGAAGCTTAAAAATGAAGGTAAGATTATCGATTTTGGGCTTTCAAATTTTACAAATTCCCAAACCGAATTAATTCGTCAAAAAACCGAAGTAAATTACAATCAGATACAATTTTCGGCAACACATCACAGCGCCATGCTTGACGGAAGGTTAGATTATATGCAGCTGCACAACATCCGACCAATGTCCTGGAATCCGCTTGGAACTGTTTTTAGGGAAGACATCGAACAAACAAGAAGGCTGAAAAAACTATTAGTGCAATTAGTCGAAAAATATCATTTGGGTTCCGATACTATTCTTTTAGCATGGGTTTTAAAGCATCCTTCTAAAGTTATTCCGGTTGCAGGAACCGTCAATATTGCCCGAATTCAGTCTTTGATGAAAGCAGTTGAATTGGATTTGGACCAACTCGATTGGTTTGCAATTTGGACCGAAAGCATGGGAACAAAAGTTCCGTAAAAGATTGTAATTTAGCCAAATGATCAACAAGCGTCTTTTGATTAAAAACCTTTTAGCTCACAACGATGAGAGCAGTTTTTATGATAAGAAACGCCAGCTAAATCTGCATACTAAAGAGGGAAAAGCAAAGTTCCTGAAACATATTTGCGCTTTGTCGAATTCAAATCCTTCAAACAATTCCTATATTGTTGTTGGTGTTGAAGATCAGGATAACGAAATCGTAGGCGATGATTTTTTTGACGACAGCCGGATTCAGAATCTCGTAAATGCCTATCTCGAAAATCCCCCCAAAATCCAATACGAAAATGTGCCATTTCCGAATCTGCCAAAAGATAAAGTTGTGGGTTTGGTAACCATCAAGCCAAAACACAAAACTTCCTTTTTCAAGAAAAACATCCATACGATTTTGGCCAATACTGTTTTTGTAAGGGTTGGAAGCAATTCGATGCCAACAGAGGAAAAGATTCCGTATTCCAAACAAAATATTGAAACCATTATCAGCATCGAAAACAGCTCGCGGAACAGTATCGCCTATACATTGGATGGCGTTATGGATTTTATGATTGAACGGCATGGCGATATGACTTCAAAATATAAGGTTTTCAAGGAATTATTTGTAATTTGCTGGGCAGGAAAACCAAAGAGAATAAGAGACACAACCTATCTTTCGCGAGTTGATATTGAACTGATCAATGAACAGATTAAGCTTTTTTATTCGGCACTTGATGTAGTTTCGATTGAATTTGACGACGAAAGTTTTACCATAACGGAGCATGTTCCTTTAGGACTGAATGACAAAACGAGTTATTATCCGTTGGAGCAGCAGAAAATTTCTTTTTTTGATAACGGTTATTACAAAATAGAAAGCAAAATGCTTTTCGAGCCACCGGTTTACAATAAAAAAGTACTGCATCACATTTATAATTCAAATGTGACTTTGCTGAATAAACTTAGGAAAGGATTGGCAATTTCGGATAGGGATGAAAAGGATTTGGAAAATTTTTCATCAACTTTGATGATATGTTACCTGAATGGTTTTGAAGATGCCAAGCAAAAACTAATCGACGCCAAACCGTTTTTAAAAGCGCAGAAAAGCCCAACGGTTTATTTGAGTTTTAAGGAAGCAATGCGAATTTTAAGAAAAATGAAATACAACGAAAACAATGCATAGAACATTAGTAATTGGCGATATACACGGTGGATTAAAAGCAGTGCATCAGGTTTTTGAGCGCGCCAAAGTTACGAAGGATGACACGTTAATTTTTCTTGGCGATTATGTTGATGGGTGGAGCGAATCACCACAAGTCCTGGATTTTTTAATCAAATTAGACAAAACCAACGACTGCATTTTCATCAAAGGGAACCACGATGAATTACTCTATGATTGGTTCACAGGGGAAAAAGCCGAAATTGACGAAGAAATGTGGTTCGTCCATGGCGGAGAAGCAACAGTTAAGGCTTACGCTAACTTTTCTGAAGCGCAGAAAAAGGAACATATAGAATTTCTTAAGAACCTAAAGGATTATCATTTGGATAATCAAAATCGTCTTTTCATCCATGCGGGATTTACTAATATGAACGGCATCCAGTTCGAATACTTTCCAAAAATGTTTTATTGGGACCGGTCGCTTTGGGAAACCGCTTTATCGCTTGACGGTGCCATTCCGGAAGACAGTATTTACTATCCAAAGCGTTTTAAAATGTATCATGAAATTTATATTGGTCATACTCCGGTTACCCGAATAGGACAAACCGTTCCTGTGAAAAAAGCCTGTGTCTGGAATATTGATACCGGAGCAGCATTTAAAGGACCGCTTACAATAATGGATGTAAATACCAAAGAGTTTTGGCAAAGCGAGCCGCTCAATGAATTGTATAGTAACGAAAAAGGAAGAAATTAATTATGTTTGCAAAAAATTTAACAAAATGAGAAAATTAATAACAATAGTTGCAATTGCCTTAACAAGTATGGTAAATGCACAGAAAGCATACAAAGGCAAAGGAGATATCAAAGCACAGGTTGGGTTAAACGCTCAGAACCATGGAACAGGGATTAATGTTTCAGCCGATTTTGGAATTGGTGAAAACATGTCCTACGGATTTGCAGCTTCTTATTTGCTTTCTGTTGATAAAATAGCCGGAGAGAAACCTGATTTTGGAGACAGAGCCGATTTTAAAGTACGTTTCAACGCTAATCTTGGAAATGTTTTTAAGCTTGATAAAGCCATGGATATTTATCCCGGACTGGATTTGGGAACAAGAAACTTTGGAGCACATCTTGGATTTAGATATTTCTTTACCGAAGGATTTGGTTTGTATACCGAAGCCGGAATTCCATTGGCAAAATACGATTCAAATGTTGAAGGCTTTGAGCATTATAACAATCAGTTTGTGTTTCAGATAGGAGCATCTTTTAATTTGTAGTATGAGCGTAGTTACCGAAAAAAGATTAAAAGACAGAAGTGGTTCCAGATGTGAAATCAGCGGAAGCGATGAAAACCTTGTTGTTTATTTGGTTGAACCAAAAACTGAGGATACGCCTGAAAATTGTATCTTAATTACAAAAAAATTAAAAGACCAAATCGAAAACCCTGAAACTACAAATCCAAATGACTGGCGTGGTTTAAGTGACAGTATGTGGAATGAAAATCTTCCGGTACAGATTGTCTCCTGGCGAATGCTGGCACGTTTAAAAAATCACGATTTGTTAGACATGATGTATCTTGATGAAGATGCATTGGAATGGGCTAAAGCAACCGGTGAAGGTGAAGATGAAGAAGGAAAGATAATCCATAAAGACTCGAATGGGAATATACTTGCCGATGGTGATTCAGTTGTCTTGATTAAAGATTTGGATGTAAAAGGAGCCAACTTCACCGCAAAAAGAGGTGCTGCAGTTCATAACATTAAATTGGTTTGGGACAATGCCGAACAAATTGAAGGTAGGGTTGAAGGACAGCAGATTGTGATTTTGACACAGTATGTCAAGAAAACAAAATAATTTGATTTACTATGAAATAAAAAGCGTCCTAAAATGGGGCGCTTTTTTTACAATTATTCAGGCTGTAAGTTGACCGTTAGTGATTGTGGATTTACATGACATTGATTTGCAGAAACACCAATTGGTGATGAAGTATAGGTTTGATAACCTTCTTTAGTAACGGTTATCGTATAAATACCAACTCTTTCACCGGCACCATAGAATGTGGAATCCTGCCCTATAAGATTATATAAATTTTCATGATAAGTCCCGTCTACAGCTTTAACCTGAACACCTTCAGCCATAGGCAACCCGGTTACAGCATCATGAACACTGACCTGTAATCCGTATACAAATTCCTGAGTACACATTATGGTATCGTCATCATTGTTGCAGGTTGACGCCATTAATAAAGGCATAAAAGCAAATAAAAAAAGTAGTTTCTTCATGGCTTTTGATTTTTGGTTTTTAAACAGATATGAAACTGCTTATAAAGTTGCGTAAAAAAACCGACTAATTTTAGTCGGTTTTTGTTTTTTATAATTGATGCCGATTACAAATCGAATTTAATTCCCTGTGCCAATGGCAGACTGGTAGTATAATTGATGGTATTCGTTTGTCTTCTCATGTATACTTTCCATGCGTCAGAACCCGATTCTCTTCCCCCTCCTGTTTCTTTTTCTCCACCAAAAGCACCACCAATTTCAGCACCCGAAGTTCCGATGTTTACGTTGGCAATTCCACAATCAGAACCTGCAACTGATAAAAACGCTTCAGCTTCGCGAAGATTGTTCGTCATGATTGCAGATGATAAACCTTGAGCTACACCGTTTTGTAAATCGATAGCGTTAGTAACGTCACCCGAATACTTAAGTAAATATAAAACAGGAGCAAATGTTTCGTGCTGAACAATTTCGAATGAATTGTCAGCTTCGGCGATTGCCGGTTTTACATAGCAGCCACTTTCGTAACCTTCTCCGGATAATACACCACCTTCAACAAGTATCTTTCCACCTTCGGCAACTACTTGTTTCAAAGCTTTGTTGTAAAGTTCAACGGCATGGGTGTCAATAAGCGGGCCAACGTGATTGTTTTGATCTAATGGATTTCCTATTCTTAACTGACCATAAGCACCAACGATTGCATCTTTTACTTTGTCATAAATACTTTCGTGAATGATTAAACGACGTGTTGAAGTACAACGTTGTCCAGCTGTTCCAACAGCTCCGAAAACCGCTCCGATTACGGTCATTTTAATATCAGCATCAGGCGTTACGATGATGGCATTGTTTCCTCCTAATTCTAAAAGTGATTTGCCCAAACGCGCAGCAACTTCCTGAGCTACAATTTTACCCATTCTTGTCGAACCCGTTGCCGAAACTAAAGGCACACGCGTATCACGGTTTAGCAATTGCCCAATTTTGTAATCACCATTGATTAAACATGAAATTCCTTCGGGAAGGTTGTTTTCTCTCAATACTTCGGTAATGATATTTTGACATGCGATTCCACAAAGTGGTGTTTTCTCAGATGGTTTCCAAACGCAAACATCTCCACAAATCCATGCTAAAGCCGTGTTCCATGACCAAACCGCAACAGGAAAGTTGAAAGCCGAAATGATTCCGACAACGCCAAGCGGATGGTATTGTTCGTACATTCTGTGACCAGGACGTTCCGAGTGCATGGTTAAACCGTGCAACTGACGCGAAAGCCCAACAGCAAAATCACAGATATCAATCATTTCCTGAACTTCTCCGTAACCTTCCTGTAATGATTTTCCCATTTCGTAAGAAACCAATTTTCCAAGAGGCTCTTTATATTTTCTTAGTTTTTCTCCAAACTGACGAACGATTTCTCCGCGCTTTGGAGCCGGCATCGTGCGGAAAGTTTTGAAAGCTTCTGTTGCGGATTGCATTACTTTTTCATAATCTGCTTCGGTCGAAGCTTTTACTTTCCCGATTAACTGTCCGTCTACAGGAGAATAAGACTCTAAGATTTCACCATTAGAAAACCAATTGTTTCCTGTTGAAGTTCCATCGTTAATAGCTTTTACACCAAGTATTTCAAGTGCTTCGGTCATGCCGAATTGTTGTGCAACGGATGATTGTGTTATTGTTGACATTTGTATGCTGAATTAATATTGCTAAATTATTGAATGCAAAAGTAATCGTTTATTTTGAATTTTTATAGCCCTGATGGAGGTATTGTTGGAGCTCTCCCAATTTCATTGGGAAGCGACTACCGACAGCAGGAATAGCTTCAAAAAATAATTATTTTGCCGTAAATCTTGGATCGGTTTCCATTATCGTTCCACACTTTTTACACGTTCGCAATTCTTTAGAATTATAGAAATGTTCAAAATGATGTAGAAAATCCTTTTCGATATCGGTCAATGGAAAATATACTTCGTAGAGTTTATGGTTGCATTTGTCACAGAACCAAAGAAGCCCGTCCTTTGCATTGGTACCGGCGCGTTTTAGTTCGACAACCAAACCAATGGAACCTTCGCTTCTGTTAGGAGAATGCGGCGTTTTTGCCGGGTGCAGGTACATATCGCCGGCAGAAAGTTTCATGGCTTTCTTTTCGCCATTGTCCTGAATATAAACCGTAATATCGCCTTCGAGCTGATAGAATAGTTCTTCGGTTTCGTTATAGTGATAATCTTTTCGGGCATTCGGACCGGCAACAACCATGACAATATAATCTTCAGAATCTATGTATAAATTTTTATTTCCAACAGGTGGTTTTAACAGATGACGGTTTTCGTCTAACCATTTGTTGAGGTTGAAAGGTTTTGCAATTGCCATGGTAAAATATTTTTACGAATTTACTAAAATAAAAAGTCCCGATTGTTTCGGGACTTATAATTATTCTTTATTTAACTTCCTTAATCAGATAAATATAGGAAGGGAAGTGATCACTATAACCGACATCGGTCATGCTGTGCCGTAGCGGATAACCTTTGTATTGGCCGGTTGTTTGTATCATGAAAGGTTTATTCCAGATTCCGGCTTTCCAATAGCGAAAAGAGGAATAGTCTTTTTGAATTAAAGTTTCAGAAACCATGATTTGGTCGAAAATGTCACCGGCGTCACGATAAAATAACGTGGCGTTTCCTTTGTAGAACATTTCCTCAAACGGATTGTAAACGCCAAATTGTTTTACTTCTTCTTGTTTGCGTTTTGCGCCAACACCTTCTTTTACGCTTTTGTTGTAAGTTCCGTCATTCAAATCGCCCATGTTGATAATCTTTGCATTTGGATTGATTTTGTAGATAGAGTCCATTATTTTTCGGTCTAATCTTCCGGCAGCTTCACGGAAAGGAGAACTTTTTTTCTCACCGCCCGAACGCGATGGCCAGTGATTTACAATTACGTTTATCTCTTCGCCATCAAGTAAACCGGTAACCAACAAAACATCTCTGGTGTAAACCCTGTCGAGATTTTTGTCGATTTCAGATTTATCATCCGAGGCATCGTCTTTGTCGTTTTTTTCTTTCACATTAGTGTTAAGTTGATTTTTATAAATCAATAGAGGAATGTTTTTATAGCTGGTAGGTTTAAAGTGTTTTTTCTGATACAAAAAACCAACGTCAATACCTCTTTTATCGGGAGAATCAAAATGAACAATTCCATAATCGTGTTCAATCATGCCGGGCTCTTTTACCAAATCTTCAAGAACTCCACGATTTTCTATTTCGGCACCTCCAATGATTACAGGCGCTTCTTTTTGCTGGTCATTAGTACCAATCTGTGAAAGGACTTTCGCCAGATTATGCAGTTTTTGATGGTATTTTTTAGAGGTCCAGTTTTGGACTCCATTTGGTAGCCATTCCTCGTCATTGTTTGGACCATTTATAGTATCAAACAGGTTCTCAAGATTGTAGAAAGCAACGGTGTGCACAATATATTTTTTTGCTTGTGCGTTTGCTCCTGAAATTGCGAATAAAGCAAAGAAAACAGCTATTAATTTTCTAATTCTCATAAAAAGTATATTAATTTAATGTCAAGTTTTTTACAAACTTCGAGCCAAATGTAGATAATATTATTAAAAAATGTACATTTGTCGGCTTTAAGTTTTTATTAAGACGGAGCAAAGAGAAAAATTAAACCAATTTTATTTATGAAAAAACTTGTCATTAGTACTTTATTTTTATTACAGGTTGTTTTTGTGTTTGCACAAACAGCTACTGGAATTAAAGGAAAAGTTGTAGATTCAAAAAACCAAAAACCATTAGCAAATGTTGTGGCGTCTATCCAAAACACTACTCAGACTGTATTAACAAATGCAGCAGGAGAGTTTAGTTTCCCTGATGCTCCAAAAGGAAGCCAATTACTTCAAATTAAAAGTGCCGGATTTAAAGATCAGTTGTTATCAGTTGATATTGAACAAGGCAAAATATTAGACTTAGGAGTTGTAGTTATGGAAGAAGACATTACTTCGGAGCAACAATTAAGTTTGGTAACAATTACAGATAACGATCTTGATGACGACAATAGTGGTTCTGAAAGCACTTCTGGGTTGTTACAGGCATCGAAAGATGCTTTCCAACAGGCAGCCGCTTTTAATTGGGGACAGGCTCGTTTTAGAATAAGAGGTCTTGATAATGAGTATGGAACTACCATGATTAATGGTGTTATCATGAATAAAATTTACGATGGAAGACCTCAATGGAGTAACTGGGGAGGACTGAATGACGCAACAAGAAATCAGGAGTTTACTTCAGGGTCAGCACCTTCTGATTATACTTTTGGAGGGATTCTTGGAACACAGGAAATTAATACAAGAGCTTCTATATACAGAAAAGGAGCAAGAGTTTCTTTCTCTGGAACCAATACAAATTACAGTTGGAGAACTATGGGAACCTACGCTTCAGGGATGAATACAAAAGGATGGGCATTTGTAGTTTCAGCTTCAGGACGTTGGGCTAAAGAAGGTTTCTTTGAAGGGACAGATTACGATGCAAAAGCTTTGTTTGCAAGTGTTGAAAAGAAATTCAGTGAGAAAAACTCGTTAAACTTTACTTCGATATATTCTGAAAACAGTCGTGGTAAGAGTTCACCAAACACAGCAGAAACAACAAATTTAGCAGGATATAAATACAACTCTTACTGGGGTTGGCAGGATGGTCAAAAAAGAAATTCGAGAGATAAAACTGTAAATGAGCCAATTTTAATGTTGACGGATTATTGGAAAATAAATGATAAAACAAATTTGACAACATCTGTGGCACATCAATTCGGAAGTGTTGGGAACAGTCGTTTAGCATATCAGGGTGTTAACAATCCAGATCCGACGTATTACAGAAACCTTCCAAGTTATTATACTTCAGCATGGAATCCTGATGATTATACCGACTTCTTAGGAGATGATCCTGCAAACATAGCTTCTGCACAAAGTGCAGCGACTGCTTTCTTGGCAAACAGACAAATCGACTGGAATAATATGTATAATACAAACTTAAGTTCATCTGATGGACACAGTGCTTACATTTTATATGAAGACAGAACAGATGATAAAGTTTGGACAGCAAATTCAATTTTAAACTCACAATTAGCCGACAACATCAATATGAATGCAGGGGTGACTTTTAGAAATCTGAAATCACACAATTTTGCAAATATTTTAGATTTATTGGGAGGTCAGTATTTTGATGATAAAAACTATTTTACAAATACTGCTGATCAGCAACAATCTGATTTAAATAATCCAAACCGACAAATCACTGAATACCAGGTTCAACATGGAGATGGTACATTTTCATATAACTATAATTTGTTAGCAAATACGATTGATGCTTTCACACAATTTAAATTTACTTACAAAAAAGTTGATTTCTATCTGGCTGAATCTTTCTCAAGAACACAGTATCAAAGAGAAGGATTATACAGAAATGGTATATATCCAACTAACTCTTTTGGAAAAAGCAACACATACCTTTTTGAAAACTTTGGTTTCAAAGGAGGTTTAACGTATAAAATTTCAGGTAGACAATTCCTGAATTTCAACGGAGCTTACATGACTAAAGCGCCATCATTGAGAAATGTTTTCCCTAACGCTCGTATTAATGATAACGTTTCTGAAGGACTTCAATCAGAAAATGTTACAAGTGCAGACGCAAGTTACATTATTAAAGCACCAAAATTCAAATCAAGATTAACTGCTTTTTATACTAATATTAAAAAAGGTCTTGAAACTTCATTCTTCTACGGAGAAGGTGTTTTCCTTGATGATGGTGGCGACGGCGGAGATGCTTTCGTAGCAGAAACACTTTCAAATGTTGAAAAACAAAACATTGGTCTGGAATTAGGGATGGAATATCAAATTACATCAACAATTAAATTATCACTTTCAGGAGCTTACGGAGAGTACACTTACAACAACAATCCAAATGTATCTTTGAACAATGATAATTTAGCTACTCCAACCAATACAAATCCGATAGCTGATTTTGGTCACGCTTATCTAAAAGGATATCGTCTTGGTGGCGGACCACAAACAGCAGCTTCATTCGGAATAGAATACAGAGACCCTAAATTCTGGTGGATTGGGGCTAATGCAAACTACATTGCTGATAACTATTTAAATATATCTTCATTATTGAGAACCGATAACTTCTTCAGAAATCCAAATGATTTAGAAGGATTAGGTTTCCCTGAAGCTACTCCGGAAAGAGCAGCGCAGCTTTTACATCAGGAAAAATTTGATGATTTCTACTTAGTTAACCTAACTGGGGGTAAATCATGGAAAATAGGGAAAGAAACGTTTGGTTTCTTTGCTAGTGTAAATAATGTCTTTGATCAAATTTATAAAACTGGCGGTTTTGAGCAATCCAGAAAAGCAAACTTCAGAGAAGTTAATCAGGATGTTTCAAGCGGAACTCCGGCTTTCGGGCCTAAATATTTCTACGGTTATGGTAGAACATATTTCTTAAATTTATATGTTAATTTTTAAAATATATTGTTATGAAAAATTATAAAAAAATTGTTCTTGTATTTATGGCATTATTGCCATTTACAGGGTGTTCTCCGGAAAATGATATCCAAATTCCAAACTCTACAAAATACGCTCTATATGAGGAGTTTTTGAGTAACACGGTTGACGGAACTGACTTAGCTTTAGCAGGATGGACAAACTTTGCTCAGGCGGGAACAGTAAAATGGAAACAGGGAATTTACAGCGGAACAAAATACGCTGAATTTACTTCCTATCAATCGGCACAAGCCTCTAACATTGCCTGGTTAGTATCACCTGCAATCAACATGGATACTATGGACCATGAAACTTTGGCTTTCGACGTAGCTCAGGCTTATGTTTCTTCTTCTGCTAACTCAATCGAACTATTGGTTTCAACAGATTATGACGGCACAAATGTATTGGCTGCCAACTGGACGCCAATTAGCTTTACTACGCCACCATTGAATTATGATACTAATTTCGACTTTTTCAGTTCGGGTTTAATTGACTTATCCGGTTATACAGGTAACATATATCTTGCATTCAAATGTAAAGGTTCCGGAACGAATACTTCACTTGATGGAACGTATGAAATTGACAACATTAGAATTTTTGATAAAAAATAAAAACTATGAAAAACATTATTAAATCAGCATTAGTATTATCGCTTGCAATCAGTCTTTTCTCTGGTTGTGCTTCCGATGATCATTATACAACGCCAGAGAATACTTTGGTTACGTATGAAATGACGCCTACGAAAACAGTAGCAGAAATTAATTCGGCAGCAACGGCAACTCCGGTTGAGTATACAGCTGATGATATTATAGAAGCTTATGTAACTTCAAGTGACGAAAAAGGAACTTTCTACAAGTCTATTTCGTTTCAGACCATCCCAACGGATGCTTCAGCTCCTATAGGGTTTAGCGTGCCTATTAACGTTACAACGTTATACGGTAAAGGATTTATCCCGGGAAGAAAAGTATATATCAAACTTCAGGGTTTATATACAGCAATCGTTTACGGTTCTATGCAGATAGGAGCTTTATATAATGGTACCATAGGAAGAATTTCTGAGTTTGAATGGCAAAACCATTTATTCCCATCTTCAACTGTTAAGGATGAAGATACATTCGTTAGATCGATGAGTTTGGCTCAGGCTTACACTGATGCTAATCAAAATACACTGGTAGAACTTGATAATGTTCAGTTTTCTGAATCATCAATTCACAGAACCTATTATGATGTAGATTCAGGTGGAGGAGCAACAAACCATACACTTATTTCTGCTGCAGGAGGTGCTGCTCAAATCATCCGTTTCAGTAGTTTTGCGCCATTTGTTTACAATCAGGTGCCTTTAAACAGCGGAAAAATTAGAGGTGTTTTAACAAAATACAGTAGTGATTTCCAATTCATAGTGAGATACGAGCACGATATTAAATTAACAGAGCCTCGTTTTGATGCTAATCCACCGGTTGGAGGAACAGCTTTAGTTTATGGCGGTACGTTAACTGAAAACTTCACCTCTTACGCAACGAATGCTTCGGTTTTCCCTAAGTATATCAATGACCCTGTAGTGGGAACAAGATTATGGCAAATCAAAACTTTTGGTGGAAATAAATACATCCAGATGAGTTCTTTTGGAGGAACACCAGAGGTTAACAAAACCGCTTTCATCGTTCCTGTTGATTTTACAGCAGCAAACGGATTCTCTTTCAAAACCTTATCAGGTTATGATAATGGTTCATGTTTAAAAGTGTATTATTCTACTAACTATGTTCCTGGAGGAAAATTATTGGATGCAACGTTAGTTGATATTACCTCTAACTTTACCATTCCAAACGGACCGGCTGCAGCTTACGCATCTACTTTTACAAGTAGTGGGACATGGCCAATTCCGGCTTCATTAACAGGCAACGGTTTCTTCATATTTGTTTATGACGGAAACGGAAACGGTGGTGTTACAACCACTATGGAAGTAGACGATATTACAATCAACTAAATTTAGAATATCCTATATAAAAAAGAGTCCCGAATTTCGGGACTCTTTTTATATTATATATAATTGGCTTTTTGTTTAATTCTTTTAAGTTCCCTTTTGCTTAAAAAACTCATATAATTGCTTATTTATTAGCAATTAGCTAATTTAAATGTATTGTGTATTTATTAAAATTAGGGCTTCAAAAGACTTTTTATTTTTTTATTTAAAATGAGGTGTTATATAATCCGTTTCAAAATCAAAGAGCAACTATCAATTTGAAACAGGATGTGTTTCAAAATTTATTCTGGCGGTCAAATTGAAACAAAATTTCGAAAAGTTGAGTAAAAGGAAAGCTAAATCAAAAGTTATAAGATGCAAATAACAATTTCGTCAAGTTTATGAGCATAAGACCAAATTTTATTGCTAAACTAAATGAGATTAATTTATATCGATAACAAAAAAATCCCGCCACAACTAAGCGACGGGATTTTGTGTATTGTTTTATTCTGATGCTTATTTCACAATTAGGAATTCAGAACGTCTGTTTAAAGCATACTGAGCTTCGGTACATGGTTTGCAGATTTCTTTTGGCTCTGTTTCTCCCATTCCTTTTCCGGAAATTCTGCTCGCATCAATTCCTTTAGAAATGATGTACTGAACCGTAGATTTAGCTCTTCTGTCAGACAAAGCTAAATTGTAGTCATCACTTCCTCTGCTATCCGTATGCGATTTGGCAAGGATAACCATCTTGTCATTGTTCTTCATTACCTGAACCAGTTTATCTAACTCAAAAGCACCTTCCTGTGTGATGTTGCTTTTGTTGAATTCAAAGTAAATCGGTTTCAATACCACTTCAGTTTCTGTTACAATAACGTCAATTGGCTGCAATGCGGCATCAACTTTGGCAGTTGGGCCCTTACCCTTCGCAACAGCAAAAGTATTGCCTTCAAAGCCGTCTTTTGAAGCCTGAACCACATATGGTTTGTCACACTCCACTCGGTATTTCACTTC
>DBIH01000177.1 GCA_002296885.1 Flavobacterium sp. UBA807
TCGACGATAATCATTCCGTAATCCTGAAATGAACTCGAAGTTACTTTATCAACACCACTGATGTTCTTGATTTCTTTTTCGAGTGGCTTTATAATCAGTTTCTCAACGTCTTCCGCAGAGTTACCCGGGAAGACAGAGGAAATATAAATTTTGTTTTCGATGATTTCAGGGAAATCCTCACGAGGCATAGAGGTATAGGCAATTAAACCCGTAATTACCACTAAGAAAGTCAGGATGTAAACCGTGACACGATTGTCAACAGCCCAACTTGATATACTAAATTCTTTACTTTGATGTGACATTTTTGATGTTAGATTTTAGATTTCAGATATTAGATTTTCATATTTAATATCTAAAATTTGATATTAGAAATTTAGTTTCATTCCGTCCGATAACGTATCGGAACCTTCTGTTACAATAATGTCGTTAGCAGATAAACCGCTTAGTATTTCGGTAACATTGTCAGACGATTTTCCAACAGTAACAATTACTTTTTTGGCTTTTCCGGTTTTCCCATTGCTTCCTTCAACAACATAAACATATTGGTCGCCTTTTCCGTCCTGCTGAATTACATTTGTTGGTACGACGATAGCGTCTTTACTTGTATAATCAATGATTTTAAGTTTGGCAACCTGATTTGGACGCAATAAGTTTTCCGGATTTGGAACACTCACCTCGATGCCAAAAGTCCTGTTGTTTGGGTTGATGTAACTTCCAACCTGACGCACTTTTCCTTTATAGGTTTTGCCTAATGAAGTTAAGAAAACATCAACCTGGTCGCCAACTTTTAATTTACCGATATAGGTTTCAGGAATAGAAGTTGAAACGTACATATTTCCAAGGTTTACAATTCGCATCAAACCAGTGGCACTTGGAGCAACAACCTGTCCTTTTTCTGCAAAAACTTCATCAATCGTTCCGTTAAAAGGAGCGCGGATAACCGTTTTTGCTAATTGAGCATTGATTTGTGCCACTTGTTTCTGAGCAGAAACCATCTGTGTTTGTGCCTGAAGGAATTGAATTTCAGAACCAATTTTTTTGTCCCAAAGATTTTTTTGTCTTTCGTAAGTTGTTTTAGCCAAATTGTATTGATTTTGTGCACTTGCCAACTGCTGGCTCATTCCGGCATCGTCAACCCTTCCAAGGATTTGTCCTTTTGAAACATGGTCGCCGGCTTTAACGGTTAATGAAGTCAGTGTTCCGTTAAATTCAGGTTGAATTAAAATGTTTTCTTTCGTATTCACATTTCCCTGAATATCAAGATAGTGATTGAAAATAGTATCTTTTATAGTTTGTACAGAAACCAAAGCTTCGTCTGTTTTAACATCCAGAGTGGCCAGACCAGCTTCAATTTTGGCAATTTCTGCCTGTAGTGCTGTTTTCTTTTCGTTTAAGGCCTTTATGTTTTTTGTCTTTATTAAATCGTCAATGCTTTCTGTCTTTGCTCCTTTGGAACAGGCGAAAAGGACTAATGAAAGTGCGGATAATATGATTAATTTCTTCATTTGTGATAGATTAGTTTTTGTTTAATAATTTTTCGAGAGTTGCTTTTTTGTTGATGACATCGAGCATGGATGATAAGTATTTTTGCTGAGCATCGTATAGTTGTTCCTGAGCTTTGGTCAGATCAAAACTTGAGGAAAGCCCTTCCTTGAATTTTATCTGCTGCTTACCTTCAATGCGTTCCGCCAAACTCAGATTGCTTTTTGAAGTGGTAAGCTGTTCAAGACTGTATTCATAATCGCTTTTCGCTTTTTCGAAATCAAGTTTTAGCTTTTGCTCAGTTTGTATCAGGTCAGTTTTAGATTGCTCCAATGCAATTTTTGCCTGCTGGGTTCTGGCACTTCTGGCAAAACTGCTGAATATCGGAACATTCAAACCAACTCCCACATTGGAATAATTATACCATGGCTGATCAGCCTGAAACATCGTAAACCGACTCCCAAGAGCATTGGAACCAAAGTTTACCGATCCGGCAAGAGAAGGCAATGCTTTGCTTCTTTCCAGTTTCAGTAAAAGGCGTTTGCTTTCTTCAAGATTTTTCCCAATTTGAAAATCGATGCTATTTTCTACATTGAAATTTTCATTTAGTATTGATAGGTCAACATTGCTTTGTGTCAAATTATCAAGATTATCAGTCAGCACTAATTCATTTTCAATATCGATTCCTAATACCAGCTTCAGCATATCGAGAGCAATTTTCTTTTGACGGTTTACATTTCCCAAAGCACTGTTTATCGATGACAGCGTAATTTGCAATTGCTCTACATTTTCTTCTTCGATCAAGCCATTTTTATAGGTCTCCTTTGTGTCAGAAACTGTTTTCTCCAAAATTGATTTGTTTTTTTCAAGAACGGCAACAGTTTCATTTGCCAACAGTACATTGCCATAAGAATTGACGACAATTTCCCTAATTTCCTGATTGGTTTTCAATTTGGCATTTTCCGAAATTTTTAAATAGGTTTTCGCCGATTGTAATCCAACCAGATAAGAACCGTCAAAAATTAACTGGCTCAATTTTAAGCTGGCATCCATAGTATTGTAATTTCCAATTTGAAGGGTACTGGTTTGTCCGAAAGCCGTGATTTGATTTTGCTGGATTTTAAAATTATTTGCATAATTGACATTTCCATTTATTTGTGGGAGACCAATGGTTGTTGTTTCCCATTTTTTCTTTTTGGCCGCTTCAATGTCTCTATTGGCATTAATGGCAGAATAATTATGTTCCAAAGCATGATCAATAGCCTGCTGCAGACTGAAGGAATAACTTTCCTTTTTGTCCTGTGCCTGTAAAAATCCGACAAGCAGTAGAAGTGTTATGATAAATTTGTTTTTCATAGATTGATGTTTAAGTATTGAGTGTATGTAATTGTTTTTCTAATTCTGTAATTCCTTTTGGAGTTGCAATGGCACGTGTGTGATATTCCAACGCTTTTGCTTCGAGTTCGTAAGCGTCTTTTTCCATCATTGTATTTTCATTGATTGAAAAAATAAGAGTGTAATAAAATTTTACGGCAGCTTCAATGTCTGTTTCCTTTCGGTACAAACCTTCGGCAATTCCCTTTTCAATATTCTGACGGAACATTTGGCTGCAATCTTCCACTTTAGTGCAGGTCATCTTGTCGTAAATTTCAGGGTAATGCTTTTTAAGCTGATAGGCCGGAGAATGGTCAAACGACTGGAACATTTGTTTGAACATTTCACGCATCTGGAAATTTTCGGCAATCGCATTGTGATTTTGCGCAATTACCTCTTCCATCGAATCGTTAATTTTTTGATGTATTACTTCAGTTCCTTCCTCAATCAACATTTCCTTATTGCTGAAATATTTGTAAATTGTTTTTTTGGAAATACACATCTCACACGCAATATCATCCATCGTAACACTCTTGAAACCAAGTTTCAGGAACATGTCGGTTGCTTTTTTGATGATTTTATCTTTCATGATATGTTAAAATTATGGCGCAAAAATAAAACGGAAACTTTTAACACTAAAATAGTTTCCAAAGTATTAACGTAAATTTAACATTGGATTTGAAATTAAAAGGAG
>DBIH01000019.1 GCA_002296885.1 Flavobacterium sp. UBA807
GCAGATTATGAAAGAGCTCCAAATGTAAGCATAGATTCTAAAAGACAATACATACTTTTTATTTACAGAAGTACTTATAAATCACTCAGCGATTTAAATCAGGAGGAAATGCGTCTTGGTGGTTTGCGAATCAATCCGGTGACGAATATTTCAAGCAGTGTTACATACATTACTAATTTAAAAATCAGAAAGGTAACCGACAAAGTTGAAACTCAGGTTAGTGGTTTACCTGAAAATGCGCGTATTGCAAACATCAACTGGTCCCCAAATGAAAAGAAAATCGCATTTACGAATACCGTTGCAAACGGAGTAGAATTATGGGTTATCGATGTTGCCTCGGCTTCTGCAAAAAAACTTACCGATGCTAATCTGAATGCCAATTCCGGTAACCCAATCAGTTGGATGAATGACAACGAAACTTTATTGGTTAATATGCTGCCAAAAAATCGTCCTGCCTTAATTGACAGTAAGAAAGATTTACCAAAAGGACCAACTGTTTCAACAAGCGACGGCTCAAAATCACAAAACAGGACTTACCCTGATTTGTTGAAGAACAAAACTGACGAAACTAATTTTGAAACGTTATTGACTTCCGAATTGTACAAAGTAAATCTTTCCGGAAAACTCGATTTTTTCAAAGCTGGCGATTTATATGTCGGCAAGACTTTTTCTCCTGACGGAAAATATTTAATGGTTACTACAGTTCAAAAACCATTTTCATATATCGTTCCTTACGATCGTTTTCCATTAAAAACAGTAGTTTATGATGCCTCGGGTAAAGAAGTAAAAGTGGTAAATGAAGTACCGCTGAATGAAGTACTTCCAAAAGGATTTTCATCGGTACGAAAAGGGAAAAGAAATCTGGGCTGGCGTTCCGACAAGCCTGCAACATGGGCTTATGTTGTAGCGTTAGACGAAGGTGATCAGGCTAAGAAAGCGGATTACCGGGATGAAGTTTTTTGCTGGGATGCTCCATTTACCGGCGAACCAAAATCAATTATAAAAACCCAACAGCGTTTTGATGGCGTCATCTGGGGCAATGATAACACTGCCATCGTCACCGATGATTGGTATGACACCCGAAATACAAAAACGTATTTAATCAATCCGTCAAATCCGAATCAGGCTCCGAAAATTATTTTCGATAGAAATTCTCAGGACATATATTCCGATCCTGGAAATTTTGAGACCAAAAGAAATGATTTCAACCGCTATGTTCTGGCTATTGAAAACAACAATGCTTATCTGATTGGTGATGGTTTTACCAAAGACGGGCAGTTTCCTTTTATTGATGAATTTAATCTGGGCACTTTAAAAACAAAGCGTTTGTATACCTCAACATTTAAGGATAAAAAAGAAGATTTAATATCGATAGAAGATTTCAAAAAAGGAGATGTTTTGGTTCAGATACAATCTAAAAATGATTTCCCAAATTATTATTTCAGAAACCTCAAATCTAAAAAACTGACACAGATTACCGACTTCAAAAACCCATTTGAAAGTATTAAAAATGTTTACAAGGAAGTCATCAAATACAAACGCAAAGACGGTGTCGATTTATCGGGAACTTTATACCTGCCTGAAGGATATGACCGAGTTAAAAAATCAGAAAAACTGCCTTTGCTGATTTGGGCTTATCCTGAAGAATACAAAGACAAAAATTCAGCAGGGCAAAGCAATAAAAATCCAAATGAATTTACATATCCAAGTTATGGTTCATTTATTTACTGGGTAACCAAAGGTTATGCAGTACTTGATGATGCTTCGTTTCCAATTATTGGTGAAGGAACAACCGAGCCAAACGATACGTTTATGACACAATTGGTTGATGATGCTGCCGCTGCGATTGATGCCGTTGATAAACTTGGCTATATCAATAGAAAGAAATGTGCCATTGGCGGACATTCTTATGGTGCCTTTATGACCGCAAACCTGTTGACGCATTCTGATCTTTTTGCATGCGGAATTGCCCGAAGCGGTGCTTACAACAGAACACTTACTCCATTCGGGTTTCAGAGCGAGCAAAGAAATTACTGGGACATTCCAAATATCTATAACGAAATGTCACCGTTCATGAATGCCGATAAAATGAAAACACCTTTGTTATTAGTTCATGGCGATGCCGATAATAATCCGGGAACATTTACACTTCAGTCGGAACGTTATTTCCAGGCTTTGAAAAATCTTGGCGCTCCGGTCCGTTTGGTTTTATTGCCAAAAGAACAGCATGGTTATGCTGCCAAAGAGAACATTTTACATTTGCTTTGGGAGCAAGACCAGTTCTTAGAAAAGTATTTGAAAAACTAAATTAGAAAATTGAGAAAAGACAAATCCTGAATTTAAAATTCAGGATTTCTTTTTTAAATGAACTTGAGTTCCTTTTGCGATTTCATTTTCACTTTCGAAAAAAATCTTTTTGTCATTATGAATGGCTTCAATCAGGTAATGGCTTCCTAAAAAATAAGAGTTGAGAACTTCAACTTTAAACTCTGATTTTTCTACAATTCCCAATTGATGAGGATAGATAAATTCGAAGTTGCCGTCAATTTCAATTTCGTTTACATCGCCAAAAAGCGAAGCAATATATTTGGTTTTTGGATTGTTATAAATTGCTTTCGGATTCCCATCTTCGATTATTTTTCCCTCTTTTAAAACCAGAACTTCATCTGCAAAAGACAATACATCCGAACTGTCATGCGTAGCAAAAATGGTGGTAATTTGGCTTTCTTTTAAGTAACCAAAAAGTTTTCTTCTCAAACTGTTTTTTCGGAAATTATCGATGTGGCTGAAAGGTTCGTCAAGAAGTAAAACTTCTGGTTCAAGAGCCAAAACCCTTGCCAAAGCCACACGCTGCATTTGTCCACCGCTTAAATTTTTTGCCTTTACATTGGCATAATCTGTCATTTCTACAATTTCCAACAACTCAGTAATCCTGCTCTTTTTCTTTTCAGAGTAAATATTGGAAAGGTATTTCCCTACATTTTCTGCAACCGTAATGAAGGGCATTAAATCAAAATCCTGAGCAAGGTATTTCATAAAATCCATTCCGGGAATGAGATTATATTTTGGACCTAAAACTTCAGTATCATTCCAAAAAATCTGTCCTTCATCCAGATCATGCAAACCATAAATAAGTTTGAGCAGTGTACTCTTACCACAGCCGCTTTCACCAATAAGAGCAAGATGCTGCCCTTTTTCTAATTCAAAAGAAATAGTTTTGAGGGTTGGTTTTTCCTGATAGGAAAATGAAATGTTATCGACTTTAAGCATCACAAAAATTGAATTACAAAATTGAGCATTCTAAGGTGAATTAAAAAATATATTTAGGAAAGTATTTATAACTACAACGTTGTAGCTCTTTAACTTACAGATTTTGAGATGCATTTTTTAGGAAATTGTTAAATTAAATATACATTTGTCTTGTATATCAGTTTGATTTATGAAATTGAAAATCTACATAGCCTCATTTTTACTATTAGTAACTGCGACATTTTATGCTCAGGTTGGTATCGGAACGACTTCTCCGAATGCTTCATCTATGTTGGACATTACCTCAACAAATAGTGGATTGCTCATCCCAAGGGTTGCCTTAACAGGGGTTAGTGATACAAGTACAATTTCGTCACCGGCAACTTCATTATTGGTTTACAACTCAGGTTTCGCACCAAATGGTTATTACTATTTCAATGGAACAATCTGGGTACAATTATCAACAGGAATCAATAATGATTGGTCGCTAACCGGAAACACAGGAACGAATCCGACAACAAACTTTCTTGGAACCACAGATGATAAGGACATTATTTTCAAAAGGTATAACATAAGAGCCGGATATATTGGTGATCCGGTATATGACGCAAGTTTTAACTTCAATAACGGAAATACCGCTTTCGGAGCAAATTCATTGCTTAATCCCAGCATCAATGTAGGATTGCAAAATGGTGTCAGAAATACTGCTTTTGGGGTAAATGTCATGCCGGGACTAACAACAGGAAGAATAAACACGGGTATCGGTGAGTTTGCATTGTTCTCAAATACTACCGGAATTGGAAATACTGCGATTGGTTCAGGCTCATTATTTTCAAATTCGACAGCAGGATCAAACGTTGCAATTGGAAGAAATGCGCTGACAACTTCAAATGCAGACAACAATACAGCCGTTGGTTTTGCTGCATTAAGACAAAATGCTTCAGGAACAAACAATACCGCTCTGGGTTTTGAAGCGTTAAGGGGAGTACTTGGTTCCGGAAATATAGGAATCGGTTACCAGGCAGGAAGAAATGAAACAGGCAGTAATAAATTGTATATCGAAAATTCAAGTGCCGATCAAAATTCAGCACTCATTTATGGTGATTTCTCCACCTCTCCAAAAGTATTAAGGGCTAACGGCCAATTTCAAATAGGAAATCCATCTGTTTCAGGTTATGCTTTGCCAACAACAAGAGGAACTGCCGGACAGTTTTTACAAACCGACGGGGCTGGCGGAACTTCATGGGCCTCTAATACAGGAATCTTCCCTTATACAACCACTGGTGCTGCAACCGGTACTTATAACGTTACTAATGCCCAGCATACTATTAGAGTTTTTGGTAGCATCACTAACATCGTGTTGCCTACACCTATTGGTAATACCGGAAAAATTTTTGTAATCATTGGTAGTTATGGTATCTCATCTAAAGGTTTTACAAGCGCAGCTGGAATTATCTATGATGATGTAACCAATACAATAATCACAACCATTTCAAGTGGAGTTCGATATACTGTCCAAAGTGATGGGACTGATTGGATTGTGATTGCCAATTAATAATTTCTCAAAAATAAAAAGCCGCTCTTTTGAAGCGGCTTTTCTTTTATAAATAGGATTATTGTTTCGATGCTTGTTTTTGAGCATCCTGAACCATTTTCTCATTAGCGGTAATGGCAAACTCTACTCTTCGGTTCTGGCTTCTTCCTTCAGGAGTATCGTTAGTTGCAATCGGATCGGCTATTCCCATTCCGGTTGTTTTAAAACGCGAAGCGCTTATTCCTTTTCCACTCAAATAACTTTTAACTGAAGCAGCTCTTTCATCCGATAATTTCAAATTATATTCAGGTGTTCCGGTGCTGTCAGTATAACCATAAATCTGGATATTAGTATCAGGATACTGATTGAAAACAGGGACTAATTTATCAAGATTTGCTTTGGCACCGGCAGTTAAAGTTGATTTGTTGGTATCAAAACGCACTGCATTCTCTCCAAGAGTCAGTTTAATTCCTTCTCCTACTCTTTCAACCTGTGCGCCCGGTAAAGCGGTTTCAATTTCACGTGCCTGTTTATCCATTTTAGTTCCAATTACGCCACCTGCAACTCCTCCAATTACACCGCCAAGAACAGCACCAAGCGCTCCGTTTCCTCCCTTACCGATATTGTTTCCTAAAACTCCTCCAAGTACAGCTCCACCAACTGCCCCAATGGCAACACCTCGTTGTTGATTACTTGTGTTTTTCACAGCCTCACAGCTCGTGAATGTGTTTGCGGTTAAAAATAAACCAGCTAATATTATTGAGATTTTTTTCATTTTTTCTTAATTTACTTTTTCAAATTGATATACTACATCTGTTAATTTGCCTGCTACATTGATTTTGTCAACCAATTGGAAAGAATTTGCATTCTGATTAGCAACTCTCAAAACATAACCCGATTTAACAGTTTTTGCTTTGGCATCATCCAAAATTTTTAAAATAAACTCCCCTTCCTTATTGATAAACCAGGTAATAGGTGTGCTGTAAGCTGTACAATTCGGGCTGTTCAGTGACATGTTTCCTTTGTTACTCATCGAAATAAATTTCCATGTACTGCCAATAAAACATTTTGAATCAGCAAGGTCAAATGAAGTTACTTTGATTACATCTGAACCCGGATAATTAACCGAAGAAATTTTCCAGTTCCCTTTGATTTCTGTTTGAGATTTTGAATCAATCTTTGTGCTTGTAGCTGAATTTGATGATTTACAGGAAAAAATCAAAAACGACACAAGACTCATGAAAATAATTTTTTTCATCATATTAAAATTAACAATTAATTACTGCAAATATAAGTCGATTTTTTATTTGCCTTTTACAATATATTGTAGAATTGTTTCAGGATTGCCGTAGAATTGTTACTACGTCAATTTGTCAGAGATGCTATGCTTGGTCTCAATTTTGAGTAGTAGGATTTTCAAAAAATCGTTTAACCCGCCTGCCGGCTGGCAGGCATAAAAATATAAATATGACAACAGGAAAAATTAATGTATCAGTAGAAAACATTTTCCCTCTAATCAAAAAGTTCTTATACAGCGACCACGAAATTTTCTTGCGTGAATTGGTATCCAATGCCACGGATGCTACTCTAAAACTAAAACACTTAACGAGTATTGGCGATGCCAAAACAGAATATGGCAACCCAATTATCGAAGTTAAAATTGATAAGGATGGCAAAAAACTTCATATCATAGACCAAGGTCTGGGTATGACTGCCGAAGAAGTAGAGAAATACATCAACCAGATTGCTTTCTCAGGTGCTGAAGAATTCCTCGAAAAATATAAAGACTCTGCCAAAGATTCAGGAATCATCGGTCATTTTGGGCTCGGTTTTTATTCGGCGTTTATGGTGGCTTCCAAAGTTGAAATCATCACTAAATCATACAAGGATGAACCAGCCGCACATTGGACCTGCGACGGAAGTCCTGAATTCACTTTAGTTCCTTCTGACAAAACCGACAGAGGAACCGAAATCATCCTTCACATTGCTGACGATTCATTAGAGTTTTTGGAAGAATTCAAAATCCGTGAATTGCTTACTAAGTACAACAAGTTCATGCCTATTCCGATTAAGTTTGGAACCAAAAAAGAGGCACTTCCAAAACCCGAAAATGCTCCGGAAGATTACAAAACAGAATACATTGATGTTGACAACATCATCAACAATCCTAATCCGGCCTGGACAAAACAACCGGTTGATTTAACAGATGAAGATTATAAAAACTTCTATCACGAATTATATCCAATGCAGTTTGAAGAACCGTTGTTCAACATTCATTTAAACGTGGATTATCCGTTCAACCTGACAGGGATTTTATATTTCCCGAAAATGTCAGCCGATCTGCAAATGCAGAAAGACAAAATACAATTATACCAAAACCAGGTATTTGTTACCGATAATGTAGAAGGCATTGTTCCGGAGTTTTTGGCTATGTTAAAAGGGGTAATTGATTCTCCGGATATTCCGCTGAATGTTTCTCGTTCTTATTTACAGGCTGACGGCAACGTGAAGAAAATATCAAACTACATCACGCGTAAAGTGGCTGATAAACTAAAATCGCTATTCACAGAAAATAGAGAAGATTTTGAAGCAAAATGGAACGACATCAAAATTGTGTTGGAATACGGAATGCTTTCTGAACCTAAATTCTACGAAAAGGCTGGCGATTTTGTTTTATATCCAAGTGTTGATAACAAATACTATACGTTGACAGAATTGAAAGACGCTATCGCTGCCAACCAAACTGACAAAAACGGGAAAACGGTAGTATTATATGCTTCTAACAAAGAAGCACAACACGGCTACATCGAAATCGCAAAAGAAAAAGGTTATGAAGTTCTATTGCTTGATTCTCCTATTGTTTCGCATTTGATTCAAAAATTAGAGAGTGATAATGAGAAACTGACTTTTGTTCGTGTCGATTCGGATCATATAGATAAACTGATTCAAAAAGAAGATACACAGATTTCTAAATTATCCGAAGAAGAATCAACACAACTGAAAACCGTTCTGGAAGAAATTGTACCAAAAACCAATTATTCTGTACAGTTGGAGCCAATGGATAGCACCGCTGCGCCATTCATCATCACACAACCCGAATTCATGCGAAGAATGAAAGAAATGAGTCAGACTGGTGGCGGCGGAATGTTTGGCATGGGCAACTTCCCTGAAATGTATAATTTGGTAGTAAATACCAATTCCGATTTGGCAACCACGATCCTAAATACTTCTGATAAATCGGCTCAGGAAAGTTTGGTAAAACAAGCGCTCGACTTGGCCAAAATATCTCAAGGATTATTAAAAGGTGAAGAACTGACCGCTTTTGTAAAGCGAAGTTTTGAGCTTATCAAGTAAAAAAGGATGAGGTAAAAGTTATAAGCAACCTGTGAGTGAAAACTCGCAGGTTTTTTTATATTTTAGCGAAAACTTAAAAACAACACCATGAAAAAACTATTGTTCCTTTTTATCCTTGTCCCCCTATCTGTATTTGCTAAATTTTATGATGGAACCATAACTTATAATGACGGTTCCACTAAAAAAGGTTTAATAGAAATTCCTGAAAACGCAAGCAGGCAAGAAATAAGTTTCAAGACAGATTTAAAAGCAAAGCCAGAAAAAATTAGCATCGATGATGTTAAAGGTTTTGAAATTACTTCAGGCAAAAATGATGTTCCTACTAAATTTGTCTCCATCTACCTTGCAAAAGGACCATTATACGGAACCAAGGAATGTAAAGTTGATAAGAAAAAATCATGGGTTCGTATTGAAAAAGAAGGTGGCATAACACTTTATTCAAGTTATATCGGATATCGTCCGGGAGTAAGAGGCGGAGCCATTCACGATTCGGGCTGGCCGCCGGAAA
>DBIH01000213.1 GCA_002296885.1 Flavobacterium sp. UBA807
CATGATGCAAATTAAAATGAGTGGTAAAAATATCTCTATGCTGGTTGCTAATAATAATGGGAATTTTTCCAAAAAGGCTACAGGAAGAATTACGTTCACTTGTAATGATGGACACTCAATTGAAGAAGCCATACGCAAAACCATTGCCACAGGCGAAGGGCAAACCATCTGGATGAAATCGATTGGAGTAAATGAAAAAGGGGAACAGGTTTCTGAAATGAACTTCGAATGGAGCATCAAATTGAAATCGTAAACAAAAGTTAAACCCATTATAATTGGGTTTTATTTATCAGTTGTTGGTTGTAACTTTGATAAAAAGACAGCGCATGAAGATTCTCGTTACAGGAGCAACAGGTTTAATAGGGAAAGAATTAGTAAAGCTATTGTTATCCAGACAGCACACTGTCCATTATTTGACAACTTCTAAGTCAAAAATTGAAAACAAGCCAAACTATCAGGGTTTTTATTGGAATCCGCAATTAGGCAAAATTGACGATAATTGTATTTATGAAGTTGACATAATTATTCATTTGGCTGGAGCTAACATTGCTAAGTGTTGGACAAACTCTTATAAGCAGGAAATTATTGAAAGCAGAATATTATCTAGTGAGCTGCTTTATAATTTGGTAAAAAAACACCCTAATCAAGTCAAGCAAATTATTTCTGCATCAGGAACAGCAATTTATCCGGAGAGTCATATTAAAACATATGATGAAACAATAACCGAAACTGATGATGGTTTTTTGTCTCACGTAGTAAGAAAGTGGGAAGAAAGCGTGGATAGATTTCAGGTTTTAGGCCTGAAAGTCTGTAAACTTAGAACCGGAATGGTGCTTTCAAATGCAGGAGGTGCTTTACCCAAAATGATAAAACCTTTAAAAATAGGGCTTGGAGCGGCCATTGGAAATGGAAAACAAATCCAATCTTGGATACATATTAATGACTTAGTGCGCATTTATTGTTTCGTGATGGAAAATCAGTTGGAAGGAGTTTTTAATGCAGTAGCACCAAATGTAGTGAGCAATCAGGAATTGACTAAAGTTATTGCCAGAGCATTAAAAAAGCCATTATTTCTTCCTAATGTGCCGCAATTTACAATGAAACTATTGCTCGGAGAAATGTCAAGCCTACTTTTTTCGAGTAAAAATTTGAGTTCGCAAAAAATTATTAATGAAGGGTATCGATTTAAATTTCCCGGAATAGAAGAGGCTATTGCTGATTTATACCCATAAAAAAAGCGCTGTTGTAACAGCGCTTTTTTTTATAAATGTTGTTGAATTAATAATTTTACAGCAAAACGCTAACCTTATGTTGTTTTCATTATTCTTTAAAACAAACTTAATCAAAACGAAAACGTAATAGTCTTAAAATTTTATTAAAGTTTTATTAAAATAAATTGCCAGAGATAGTTTGCTAATGCAAAAAATATAATGACAATTTGACATTTTCAAACAATTGGCAGTACTTTTGCTAACCGAAATCGACAAATGAAAATCAAAAACATATTTAAAAATAAAAGCATGAATACCGAGAATAGCGAAAAAGAATGTGAAGTAAACGAAAATACCGTTAATGAAGTTGAATCTGCTGCAGCATTAACTGTTGAGGAGCAATTACAGGAAGATTTGGCTAAAGAAAAGGATAAGTTTTTGCGTCTTTTTGCTGAATTTGAAAACTTCAAAAAGAGAACCATTAAGGAAAGAATTGATTTGTTCAAGACAGCTAATGAGGAAGTTCTGCAGGTTATGCTACCTGTATTGGATGACTTTGACAGGGCAATGGTCCAAATCTCAAAGACTGATGATCAGGATTTATTAAAAGGTGTCGAACTTATTCACGAAAAATTAAAAAGCACATTGACTTCAAAAGGTCTTGAGTTGGTAGAAGTAAAAGCCGGTGATGCTTTTAATGCTGATTTTGCCGAAGCAATTACTCAAATTCCATCACCAAGTGAGGAATTAAAAGGTAAAATTGTTGATGTGGTTGAAAAAGGATATAAACTGGGAGACAAAATCATTCGTTTCCCTAAAGTCGTTATAGGACAATAACTGTCTGAACTTTTATAAAAGTATTTATGAGCAAAAAAGATTTTTACGAAATATTAGGTGTTTCAAAGACGGCAACTCCTGAACAAATAAAAAAGGCTTACCGAAAGAAAGCCATTGAATATCATCCTGACAAAAACCCTGGAGATAAAGAAGCCGAAGAGAACTTTAAAACGGCTGCCGAAGCTTATGAGGTTTTAAGTGATCCCGATAAAAAGGCTAAGTATGATCAATATGGTCATGCTGCTTTTGAAGCTGGTGGAGGATTTGGTGGCGGACATCATATGAATATGGATGATATCTTCAGTCAGTTTGGAGACATCTTTGGTGGTGCTTTTGGCGGAGGCGGATTTGGTGGTTTCGGTGGTAGTTCCGGTGGACAGAGAAGAGTGAAAGGAAGCAATCTCCGTATTAAAGTAAAAATGACTCTGGATGAAATTGCTAATGGAGTTGAGAAGAAAGTAAAAGTTAAACGTAAAGTCCAGGCTCCTGGGGTAAAATATAAAACCTGTTCAACTTGCAATGGTCAGGGTCAGGTTTTAAGAGTGACTAATACCATTTTGGGCAGAATGCAATCGGCAACAACCTGCCATGTTTGCGGTGGAACCGGACAGATCATAGAAAGCAAACCAAATAACGCCGATTCTCATGGAATGATTTTAGAAGATGAAACAGTATCAATTAAGATACCGGCCGGAGTGGTTGATGGTATGCAGTTGAAAGTTTCGGGTAAAGGAAATGATGCACCTGGAAACGGAATTGCAGGTGATTTGATTGTTGTAATCGAAGAGCTGGAGCATGAGTTTTTAAAACGTGAAGGTGAAAATCTTCATTATGATTTATACATCAGCTTTGCTGAGGCTGCATTAGGAGCTTCGAAAGATATTGAAGCAGTTAACGGAAAAGTGAGAATTAAACTCGAAGAAGGCATACAATCAGGAAAAATCTTAAGATTAAAAAATAAAGGAATTCCAAGCTTAAATAGTTACGGAAGTGGTGATTTGCTTGTGCATGTAAATGTGTGGACACCTAAAAAATTAACCAAAGAACAACGTCAGTTTTTTGAAAAATCATTGACAGATGAAAATTTCATCCCGAATCCTGAAAAAGGGGATAAATCTTTTTTTGAAAAAGTAAAGGATATGTTTTCATAGTTAAAAAAATATATTTATATTTGATTGTTACTAGGAAACTAGTGACTTCTTTTTCATAGCAATTTTTCCCATCCTTTTTTGTAAAAATCAGGGTGGGTTTTTTGTTTTCTTTAACATTAATTTTACTTCTATTAGCTATTTTTACACAAAATAAATGGCATGAGCAATAT
>DBIH01000028.1 GCA_002296885.1 Flavobacterium sp. UBA807
TCTTTGCCGGCTCTTTGCAGAATGTTTTCCGGTAGTGATTTCTCGGATTTAACACCAAGCTTTTTCAACTTTTCAACGCTGGTAACCAGATTTCCTTTGCCTTCAACTAACTTATTCATTGCTCCTTGATACTCTAATTTAGTTTCATCCATTTTTTTACCAATCTTTATTAAATCAGTAACAAATCCATGGAATTTATCATATAAAGCAGCAGCTTGTCTGGCAATTTCAATAGCATTTTGTTGCTGTTTCTGATTTGTCCACATGCTATCAATACTTCGTAAAGTTGCCAAAAGAGTAGAAGGTGTGACGATTACAATATTCCTTTCTAATGCTTTTCCATATAAGGAACTCTCTTGATTAATGGCTATCGAAAAAGCGGTTTCAATTGGTACGAATAACAATACAAAGCCAGGACTTTCCATTTGATATAAATCGTGATAATTCTTTGCTCCAAGCTGGTCGATATGACGTTTTATTGAATTAATATGCTCTTTGAGAAAATCTTTTTTTAATTCATCATCTTCCTCATTTACATATTTTTCATAAGCGGTTAATGATACTTTGGAATCAATGACCATTTTTTTACCATCAGGTAAATGAACTATAACGTCAGGTTGTAAACGAGAACCATCTTCAAGAGTAAAACTTTGTTGGACAAAATATTCCCTGTCCTTTTCTAAATTTGATTTTTCAAGAACTTTTTCCAAAATCAATTCCCCCCAATTTCCCTGCATCTTACTGTCTCCTTTCAATGCTTTGGTAAGATTTAAAGTTTCCTTGCTCATTTGTTCATTCATTTCACGCAAGCCCAAAATCTGCTGGCGTAATGCGGCATGATAGTCAATACTTTCTTTGTGTGTGTCTTCCACTTTCTTTTCAAAAAGCTGGATTTTATCCTGCAAAGGCGTAAGGATGTTTTTGAGGTTTTCTTTGTTCTGCTCGGTAAATTTTGTGGTTTTTTCTTCAAGGATTTTGTTGGCCAGGTTTTCGAACTCTTTAGTAAATTTTTCCTGTAGCTTTTCTACTTCTTCTTTTTGCTCTTTGTTACGTTCTCTAAGATATTCAAAATCAGTTTCTTTTTTTGATAGCTGAATAGCTAACGATTCTTTTTCAGCCCTAATATTTTCACGCTCCTGAACAGCCTGGTTTAATTGTGATTTGAATTGTTCAATTTGCTGTAATAAGCCGTTTAGTTTTTCTTCTAACGAAGCTTTCTCGGATTTTGAATTGGCTGCTAAAAGTGTTTTTCCGATAAAAACTCCAATGGCAAGGCCAGAAATCAAGGAAATTATGATAAATAAACTATTAGACATGTAATTTTTTTTAAAGCCTAAAGATACATTGTTTTCAATAATTTTTAATGTTAAAAAAATAGTTTTACTTTGGCATCGTTTTTGTCAAAGCAGAAAAAACTAAAAAAAATATTTTATGATAAAAAGAATTACCGTTATGATGTTGATGCTGGTTTCTACAGTATCATTTGCACAATCAGGACCAGTAGGTCACTTGACTATTTTCTCTGAAGATGGTGATAAATTTACCCTTATCTTGAATGGAGAAGTAATAAACGACGTACCACAAACGAATCTTAGAGTCGAAGATTTAAATCAGCCTTACTATAACGCTAAGATCAAATTTGAAGATAAATCTTTAGCAGATATCACCAAAAATAACCTAATGTTAACCGATGTTGATGGTGTCTTTTCAGACGTAACTTATAAAATCAAAAGAGACAAGAATAATAAATCTAAAATGAAGATGAATTATTTTTCTTCAATTCCTGTTCGCCCTGATTTTATTCCGGCATCGAATGTACACGTAATTCATTATGGCCAGTCAGATGTGATTGAAGTTCAACAAACGGGTGGCATTTCACAAACAACCACAACCACAACGACACAAACAGGCGGTACTAATGTTGGGGTTGGCGTTAATGTAGGTGGTGTGAATATGGGTATTTCCATAAATGATTCAACTGGTGGTGGCATGGTGACTCAAACGACTACGACTACCACTACTCATTCAGGAAGTTCATCAGTTCATCATGATGAGCCTGTCAGAGGTTGTGGTGGACATTCATGCATGACATCAGGGAACTTCAATGCTGCTTTGGCAACAATTAAAAAGCAAAGTTTTGAAGATACAAGATTAAAAACTGCGAAACAGGTAATTACAGCAAATTGCTTAAATGTTGATCAGATTATGCAGATTGCAAACACGTTTAACTTTGAAGAAAATAAACTTGATTTTTGTAAATATGCCTATGATTATTGCATCGAACAAAGAAACTATTTCAAGCTGAACGGAATTTTTAATTTCAGTAGCAATGTAGATGAGTTATCAGATTACGTTCAGAGCCGTCAATAATAGTTGTTATTTATAGCATAGAAAGACTGTCCGTTTGGATAGTCTTTTTATTTTTGTTGAAATTCAGTTCATGAAACACCACCATTTCCTAATCCACAAACCGCACGGCTATTTAAGTCAGTTTGTTTATGAAAAAAAGCGACCAAAAAAGTTGCTTGGCGAATTGTATAATTTCCCTGAAGGAACTATGGCAATTGGTCGATTAGATGAAGATTCAGAAGGCTTGTTGCTACTGACAACTGACGGAATGATGAGCGAAATAGTACGAAGTAAAACTGTTGAAAAAGAATATTATGCACAGGTTGACGGTTTGATAAGTGAAGAAGCGATTGATAAACTAAAAAATGGTGTTGAAATCGGTTTCAAAGGAATTCGATATACAACCAAAAATTGCGAAGCGAAAATCTTAAATGAACTTCCTGATTGCATTGGAGAAGGCAGAAGAATTCGCAACGAACGTCATGGCCCAACTTCCTGGCTTTCGATTACACTAACCGAAGGCAAATTCCGCCAAGTTCGGAAAATGACTGCGGCTGTTGGATTTCCAACCTTAAGATTGATAAGAATTCGCGTGGGAAACATACATTTGCAAAGTCTGAAAGCGGGAGAAGTTTTAGAAATTGACACGCTTCGCTTTTAGATATTTAGATTCGCTATGCTCTTAGAATTTTAGAAATATCTAAGAAGTCTAACAATCTA
>DBIH01000228.1 GCA_002296885.1 Flavobacterium sp. UBA807
ACCATTCCGAACGGAACAGTAGCACCGGGATAGGTATGACCGTGACCTCCGGTTCCAATCATCGGATTCACATACTGATGGTAATTCTTTTGCCCAAATATGCAAATTGAAAGAAGTAAAAATAAACTGGTAATGTTGATTTTCATCTGCTTATTACTCGTATTTAAAATCGGGCAGACATTTTACTTAAGTTCTAATTGAACAAAAACAGGAAGATGGTCTGACGGATATTTTAAGTTGTTTGAATCGCTCAAAACGGCGTATTTCTTTACATTAAATTTATTTTCTTTTGACAGAAAAATATAATCAATCTTTTTGGAAACAGGTTCGTCATGTTTGAAGGCATTAAAAGTACCAACTGGTCCAAAAGGTTTTTCTTTTGAAATTGCCTGACTGTCATTCATTAGTTTTTTTAGGCTTATGATATGTTCTTCTGTTGGTTCTGAATTAAAATCACCCATCAAAAACACCGAATAGTTCTTGGTATTTAACTTCTCAATTTGTAATATAATCAGTCTTATGGAGTTTGCCTGTGCTAATTTACCGATGTGGTCTAAATGTGTGTTAAAAATCCAAAACGATTGTTTGGTCTCATTGTCTTGGAATAAGGCATAAGTGCATATTCGGTTAAGGGCCGCATCCCAGCCCTTCGATATTGCATTAGGGGTTTCCGAAAGCCAAAATGTATTTTGCTGAAGTACTTTAAATCTGTCTTTCTTAAAGAAAATATTTGATGATTCTCCTTTTCCTTCTCCATCGCGACCTGTGCCGACATAATTGTATTGTGGCAATAACCCAGCTATATCCTTAACCTGATTAGGCAAAGCTTCCTGGATTCCAAAGATATCGGGTTCATAAAAGCTGATTTGCGATGCCCAATATTCTTTCCTGTTTTGCCAAGCATTTTCGCCATCATTGGGATTATCATAACGAATATTATAAGTCATCAGCTTTAGGTTTTGGGCTGAAATTGAAATACAAAGCAGTAAAAGTAAAGTTGCGAAGTGATTTTTCATTGTAGCGTCGTTGTCTTCCAAATATACAACTTTTGAATGAAAATTGCGTGAGCGATGGAAGCAAAAATCCTTTTGGTTACGCCGAGTTACGAGGCGAAAGCAAAAGATTGAAGCGGACAGCGCGACCTCGTCCTTAAGACGAGGGCACGCCCGAAAAAAGAAAACGCACCCAAAAATGGATGCGTTTTGCCCTTCGACAAGCTCAGGGTGATATTTTATATGAATTATTTCATGCTTGCTTTTAGATATTCCCTGTTCATTCGAGCGATGTTTTCAAGCGAAATTCCTTTTGGGCATTCTACTTCGCAGGCACCGGTATTGGTACAGTTTCCGAATCCCTCTTCGTCCATTTGGCGCACCATATTTAAAACACGTTGAGTGGCTTCTACACGTCCTTGCGGCAATAAAGCATATTGCGATACTTTAGCACCAACGAACAACATAGCTGAACCATTTTTACAGGTCGCCACACAGGCACCGCATCCGATACAGGCAGCTGCCTCAAAAGCGCGGTCAGCATCGTGTTTTGGAACCGGAGTTGCATTGGCATCAATCGTTCTGCCTGAAGTGTTTACCGAAACGAAACCTCCGGCCTGCTGGATTCTGTCGAAAGAACTTCTGTCTACCACCAAATCTTTTACAACCGGGAAAGCTTTACTTCTGAAGGGTTCGATATAAATGGTATCACCATCCTTGAATTTACGCATGTGCAATTGGCAGGTTGTTGTTCCGGTTTCCGGTCCGTGCGCTCTTCCGTTGATGTAAAGCGAACACATTCCACAAATCCCTTCGCGACAATCGTGGTCAAAAGCTACTGGCGATTTTCTGTCGTTGATTAGCTGCTCGTTCAATTGGTCTAACATTTCCAAAAACGAACTTGCAGTTGAAACATTATCCAATTTATAAGTTTCCATGCTGCCTTTAGATTTAGCATCTTTCTGACGCCATATCTTAAGGTTTATATTGATGTTTTTTGCTGAAGACATAATCTGTTATTTATAATTTCTAGCTGCAATTTTGATAAACTCGTATTTCAATTCTTCTTTGTTAAGGACTTCTTTGCTGATGTCGTAACCCATATATTCCCACGCTCCAACAAAAGAGAAGTTCTCATCATCACGAAGTGTTTCCCCTTCTGAATCCTGGTATTCCTCACGGAAGTGGCCACCGCAAGATTCTTTACGTTGAAGCGCGTCCATCGCCATTAACTGACCTAAATCGAGGAAGTCGGCAACACGCATTGCTTTTTCCAGTTCTGGATTCAATTCGTCTGAACTTCCGGGAACATAAACGTCTTTGTAGAATTCTTCTTTTAGAGCTGCAATTTCAGAAATCGCTTCGGTTAAGCCTTTTTCGTTTCTTGCCATTCCAACTTTATTCCACATAATCAAACCAAGTCTTTTATGGAAATGGTCAACCGTTTTAGAACCGTTGTTGTTAAGGAATTTATTGATTGTTTCTTTTACTCCGTTTTCTGCTTCCGCAAATTCAGGTAAATCAGTTGAGATTTTTCCCGTCCTGATTTCATCAGCCAAATAATTTGAAACCGTGTATGGCAATACAAAATAACCATCAGCCAATCCCTGCATCAAAGCAGAAGCACCAAGTCTGTTAGCTCCATGGTCAGAGAAATTAGCTTCTCCTGCAACGAAACAACCTGGAATGGTTGACTGCAAATTATAATCTACCCAAACGCCACCCATCGTATAGTGAACCGCGGGATAAATTTTCATTGGAGTTTCGTATGGATTTTCGTCGGTGATTTTTTCGTACATCTCGAAAAGATTACCATATTTTTCCTCAAGCCACTGCTTACCTAATTTGGTAATTTCTTCTGGTGAAGGATTATGATTCCCTTGTGCAAAAGCTGCTTGTTTCCCTTTACTTTGGATTTCGGTAGAGAAATCTAAATAAACTCCTTCATTCGTATCATTCGCTTCGATTCCGAAACCTTCGTCACAACGCTCTTTTGCAGCTCTTGAGGCCACGTCACGTGGCACTAAGTTCCCGAATGCAGGATATCTTCTTTCCAGGAAATAATCTCTTTGGTCTTCGCTTAATTGTGTCGGCTTTAACTTTCCGGCACGGATTGCTTCCGCATCCTCTTTTTTCTTCGGTACCCAAATTCTACCAGAGTTACGCAACGATTCCGACATCAGAGTCAGTTTTGATTGGTTGACTCCATGAACCGGAATACAGGTTGGGTGAATCTGAACAAAGCAAGGATTTGCGAATAATGCTCCTTTTTTATGAATTTTCCAACTGGCTGTCACGTTACTTCCCATCGCGTTTGTCGAAAGGAAATAAACATTTCCATAACCACCGGTTGCAATCACAACAGCGTGAGCCGAATGTCTTTCCAGTTCTCCTGTGATTAAGTTACGGGCAATAATTCCTCGTGCTTTTCCATCAACTTTTACTAAATCCAGCATCTCGTGACGGTTGTACATTGCCACACGTCCTAATCCAATTTGTCTTGATAAAGCTGAATAAGCTCCAAGCAACAATTGTTGCCCTGTTTGCCCGGCAGCATAAAAAGTACGTTGCAATTGCGTTCCTCCAAATGAACGGTTGTCCAACATTCCGCCATAGTCACGTGCAAAAGGAACTCCCTGAGCCACACACTGGTCAATGATGTTTGCTGAAACTTCAGCCAAACGGTGAACATTTGCTTCCCGCGCTCTGTAATCGCCTCCTTTTATTGTATCGTAGAATAATCTGTAAGTACTGTCACCGTCATTTTGGTAATTTTTAGCGGCATTAATTCCGCCTTGAGCTGCAATAGAGTGTGCTCTTCTTGGCGAATCCTGGAAACAGAATGCCTTAACATTATATCCCATTTCTCCCAGTGATGCTGCAGCAGACGCTCCGGCCAAACCAGTCCCAACAACGATGATATCAATTTTTGGTCGGTTGTTAGGTGCTACTAATTTTAAATGATCTTTATAATCGGTCCATTTGTCCGAAATTGGACCAGCTGGTATTTTTGAATCTAGTTTCATCTGAAATTAATGATTAAAATGGTGAAACAATGCAATAAAAATGAATCCGAATGGAACTATGATTGCAAATGCGTATCCTAATTTATGAAGTGCTCTCGAGAATTTGTTATTAAATCCAACCGACTGCATCGAAGAATTGAAACCATGCCATAAGTGGAAAAACAACAACACAAAAGCAAAGCAGTACAAACCTGTACGAACCGGGTTTTCAAACTTGTGAACCAATTCTGCATAATATCTTGTGGAGTCCTGCGGCAGTGCCTGAACATATTTGTAATTCATTTCAGGAAACCAGAAATCGTAAAAATGCAATCCAAGAAAGGCCAACACCACCAATCCTGAGATAATCATATTCCTTGATGCCCAGGAAGAGTTTGCCGAACCATTATTTTTTGCGTAAGCTATAGGTCTTGCAGCTCTGTTTTGAATTTCCAAAACAAATCCCATCACAAAGTGAAATACAACACCAAACGCTAAAATAGGCTGCATTACATATTGGATTAATGGATTGTATCCCATAAAATCAGAACATTCGTTGAAAACTCTTTCGCTGAATACTGATGTTAAATTGATTGAAAAGTGTAATGCTAAAAATGAAATCAGGAAGAGCCCGGAAAGTGCCATAGCAACTTTTTTTGCAATGGACGAGCCCAAAACGGAAGATTTTGCCATAAGATTATGTAATTTATTTAAAAAAACCACACAAAAATACAGCTATTTGCCATTAACTACAACCTTTTCGATGTAATTTATAATGAATTTAAAGTGAAAAATTTTGCAACCGTTTTCCAGCGATTAACGACAGAAACGAAAAGCAATTGTTCAGGTTTATTTAACATAAGTAGGAATCAAACCGCGCAATCCCATGTCTACAACATTCTCTCCTGCTGAAGGTTCGTATTTGCCATCGGCATTTACTTCATGCCATTCAAAACTGTGATTGATTGACAACGATAGCGTAACAACGACATCATTAGTTTCCGTTCCGTCAATTACTAAATCTGTAGGGAATCTTCCTGTTACTACACAAGAACCTGCAGGAATTGGCGATGTTGCTGCAATCGGATTTGGAACTGTCGTTGCTCCGACTGGTGCCTGACCTGAAGTTGAAAAATTAACATCATCCAAACCAAATGCCCAATAACCCTGCGCTTTATTGGCATTTACCGGAAAGGAATAAGTTCCAACATTAAAGGTAGAAATGTAGGTATTAAAACCAACAAAACTCGCTAAGGTACCTGTGTAATCAACACCTGCATTACGAACGCTAATCTGATATTCCTGATAGGACAAAGAAACGCGCATCCATTGGTAAGTTCCTGCTAAAACATCTTTCAAAGGAATTTTCAGAAAAGTTTCTCCTTCGGCAACAATTTTCGATTTACTAAAATCTATAGCATTACTTCCTCCTGCGGTTGTTTCCGGAGCATGGTATAAAATAGTTCCATTTCCAAGTTGTGTCGTTGCCGTTGGGGCCATCTCAATATAGTGTGATGATATAGTGTTGAAAACCGGAGTCTGAGCGGCATTACCTGCCGGGACTGTTGAAGGATTTCCAAGATTATCCAATCGTGCCTGATTCGGGTCGAATTTGAATTTGATAATCAACATCGGTTCGCTGGCCGAATCACTGCTACAGGAAACAAAAGAAGAAATTGCTGTAAGAATCAATAGGGCACTAAATATCTTTTTCATGTTGTTTAATTTATGCGTGACGAAAGTAATTGATTTCACTTAAATGATAACGCTAAAAATTTATTTTTATTACATTTGAGTTATAATATTCAAAAAATGTTTTCCCAATTTATCATATCCGCTACAACCAATGCTTCAGAAAAAGACAGGGACGAAATTCTTCAGTCTTTTAAGGCATTAAAGCTTAAAAAGAATGATTATTTTGTTAGAGAAGGTAAAGCCTGCGCTTATTTTTGTTTTGTTGAAAGCGGCATTTTGCAGCATTCTATCGAAGTACTTAGCGAAGAAAAAACCACCTATTTAGCGCTTCGAAATTCATTTACTTCTTCCTTATTCAGTTTCTTAAATCAAAGTCCGTCCCGAAAAAACATCAAAGCCATTGTGGATTGTAATTTGTGGGTTGTCGATTTGAAAACCTTTAAAAACCTGATTGAAAACAATCCTGCCTTCCATAAGTTCTATTATGATTTAATTGAAAAGCAAATCTGCCTCATCGATGATTATCGAATCGATTTGCTAACGTTAACTCCTGAAGAGCGCTATAATAAACTGCTTCTCACCGAACCAAAATTATTACAGGAAGTTCCGTTGCATTATCTCGCATCATTTCTCGGGATTTCAACCCGTCACATGAGCAGAATCAGGCAAAACATAAAATAAACGCCATTTGGCTACTTTTCCCTTTTATTCTTTCACTAATTTTGGGAAACTTCTAATCTAAGAAGTCTAAAAATCTAATTATCTAACACATCTAATAATGAAGTACCACCAAATAGACCGCCATTTATTCATTAAAAACAGAGCAAAATTCACAGCGCAAATGAAACCTAACAGCGTCGCTGTTTTTAATTCCAATGATATTTATCCGGTTTCTGCCGACAGCTCACTGCCTTTTGCACAGCATCGCGATATCTTTTACTTATCAGGCGTTGATCAGGAAGAAAGTATCTTACTGCTTTTCCCTGATGCCCCTTATGAGCATTTGAAAGAAATCTTGTTCCTAAAAGAAACCAACGAGCATATTGCGATTTGGGAAGGTGAAAAACTGACCAAAGACAGGGCTTTTGAAGTTTCAGGTATCAAATCGGTGATTTGGCTGCAGGATTTTCATAAAACGCTGAAAGAAGTCATGGCTTACGCCGATACCATGTATATTAATACCAACGAACATTATCGTGCATCGATTGAAACCGAAACCCGTGAAGCGCGTTTTGTAAAATGGTGGAAGGAAAATTATCCGGCGCATAAGGTTGAAAAATCGAATCCTATTTTGCAGCGA